>SKLD01000188.1 GCA_007123395.1 Opitutales bacterium | reverse complement strand
GGGATGTTCTCCGCTCAACCCACCGCTGACAGCAGTTCGCAAAATTCGAAAAAGAACCTAAATCGTTAGGGAAAAATATGATACGCAAAAAATGATAGATCGCCCGAAAGACGGCTTCATGCGGCAATTCTCCTTCATGGTGGTTTTGACGCATTTATATATCTCTGAGATACTTAAAATTCTCAAAATTCCTCTAATGATATACTGCGGACTCTTTTTAAAATTACACAAAGAGTTTCATAGTGAATTCACTAAACTCAGAGAAATAAAGGCGACTGGCATGGCATATCGTATTTTGGGCTGAGCGGCGGATAGGATCAGCCGTCTAGCATGGCGCGAAGTTTGGCTTCGTCGATGACGGGGATGCCGAGGGCGTTGGCTTTGTCGAGTTTGGAGCC
Source organism: Opitutales bacterium (assembly GCA_007123395.1). Lineage (GTDB taxonomy): Bacteria > Verrucomicrobiota > Verrucomicrobiia > Opitutales > Oceanipulchritudinaceae > SLLG01. Next base: position 11,331 of record SKLD01000188.1, on the reverse strand, counting down.
GGCGGATTCTCCGGCGAGGAGGTAGTCGGTTTTTTTGGAGACGCTGCCGGTGCACTTGCCGCCGGCGCTTTCGATGAGGGCTTTGGCTTCGTCGCGGGAGAGGGAGGGGAGTGTGCCGGTGATGACAAAGGTGAGACCGTCGAGGGTCTGCGGCTGGTCGGGGGCGTCGGCGTCGAGCGCGCGGGTGTTGACTTCGGCCTCGTCGGCGAGGGCGCGCACGCGGGCTTCGTTGTCGGGATCGGCGAAGAAAGCGGTGATGGACTCAGCCATGACGGGGCCGATGCCGTCGACTTCGGCGAGGGTGCCGGTGTCGGCCGCCATGAGGGCGTCGAGGGACTTGAAGTGGCGGGCGAGGTCTTTGGCGGACTGCGCGCCGACGTGGGGGATACCGAGGCCATGGATGAGGCGCCAGAGGTCGTTGGCGCGGCTGGCGTCGATGGCGGCGACGAGGTTGTCGGCGGATTTTTGCGCGAATTTTTCGAGGGGCAGGAGGTCGTCGGGCTTGAGGCGGTAGAGGTCGGGGATGTCGCGCACGACGTCGGCGTCGATGAGCTGGCGCACGATTTCGGTGCCGAGGCCGTCGATATCCATGGCGGTGCGCCCGGCGAAGTGCTCGATGCGGCGGCGGGTGAGGTCGGGGTTATTGCGGCCCTTGAGGCGCCATGCGGCCTGGCCGGGCACGCGCTCGGCGTCGTGCCCGAGTTCGCGCAGGCGGGCGGCGAAGTCGAAGGGCGCGGCGCCGGCAGGGCGCTTTTCGGTGACGACGCGCACGACGGCGGGGATGATTTCGCCGGCTTTCTCGACGATGACGGTGTCGCCCTCGCGGATGTCCTTGCGGGCGATTTCGTCTTCGTTGTGGAGGGTGGCGCGGCTGACGGTGGAGCCCGCGATGACGACGGGGTCGAGTTCGGCGACGGGGGTGAGGGCACCGGTGCGGCCGACTTGGATGGAGATTTTGCGTAGGACGGTTTCGGCCTGCTCGGCGGCGAACTTGTAGCTGATGGCCCAGCGGGGGGCTTTGCTGGTGGAGCCGGCGATGTCCTGCCACGCGACGCGGTCGAGTTTGATGACGGCGCCGTCGGTGGGGTAGGCGAAGGTGGAGCGGAGGCGGTCGAGTTCCTCGATGGCGGCCCATGCTTCCCCGAGGCCGCGTGCCTGCCAGTATTTCTCGACGACGGGCAGGCCCCACGCGCGGAATCGCTCGTGAACGTCCCGCTGGCGGTCGAAGCGGATGCCCTCGTGCGCGCCCACGCTGTAGAGGACGATCTCGAGGCGGCGGCGGGCGACGACGCGGGGATCGAGCTGTTTGATCGTGCCTGCCGCGAGGTTGCGCGGATTCATGAACTTGGGCTCGCCCTCCCGCTCGCGCTCTTGGTTCACGCGTTGGAATTCCGCGAGGGTCATGTAGATTTCGCCGCGGATTTCGATGAGGTCGGGATGGCCGTCGCCGTCGAGATGATCAGGCAGGGTCGGGATGGTGCGGACGTTGGCGGTGACGTTGTCGCCCTCCTCGCCGTTGCCGCGGGTGACGGCGCGCACGAGCCGGCCATCCTCGTAGACGAGGCTGATGGCGAGGCCGTCGATCTTCGGTTCGACGATGTAGGGCAGGGGCTCGCCGGGGTCGGCGCGCTCGTCCGCGAGGGTGCGCATGAGCCGCTGGTCGAAGGCGGACAACTCGTCGCGGCTGTAGGTGTTGTCGAGCGAGGCCATGGGCCGGATGTGGCGCACGGTCTCAAAGGCATCGAGGCGGTCGTCGCCGACGGTGCGGGAGGGGCTGTCGGGCGCGGCGAGTTCCGGGTGTGCGTCCTCGAGTTCTTGCAGTTCGCGTACGAGGGCGTCGAAGCGGGCGTCCGTGATTTCGGGCTGATGTTCGACGCGGTAGAGGCGCTCGTGGCGCGCGACTTCAGCGCGCAAGTGCTCCACCCGCCGGGCGATGTCGGATAGGTCGGCCATGTTTGGGAAGGGGATGAGCAATGCGCTTGGTGGCGCGGTTTGGCAAGCCTGTGGCGGCACTGCTTTTGTGGAAGGTCGGGCGCGTCCGGCGTCGGTGAAGGCGACGGTTTTTGCGCGGGAGACCGTCCGTATCGGAATCGGGCGATGAATCAGCCCGACAACGTCGCGCGGCGGACGTTGGCGGTATGCTCCAGCCTCCGCGCGGGGGCGGGTTGTCGTCTACATTTCTTCGCCGGCAGCGCGGCGGCCGCGCCGTTCGTCGACGTTCCAGCTGATGGCGAGGGCGAGGGCGAAGAAGAGCACGCAGAGGAGCACGGCGGTCTGCAGACCGACGAGGATTTGCAAGAGTCCGAGGGCGAGGAGGCTGAAGGCACCCGCGAGTTTGAGCGCGAGCCCCCAGAAGCCGAAGAACTCGGCGGCGCGGTTCATGGGCGAGAAGAGACCGACGAGGGTGCGGGTGGCGGACTGGCAGGACCCGAGAGCGAGCCCGGCGAGGCAGCCCACGACGAGAAAGATGTATTGCGCTTCCCACTCCACGCCGAAGAGCGAGCGCAGGCCGGCGGCTATGGCAGGGGTGGCGAAGATGGCGAGGACGGCGGCGATCCAGAGCCCGAGGGTCACGTGGTAGGTGCGGTGCGCGCCGAGACGGTTCTGCAGCAAGCCGAAGGTAGCGGCACCGACGGCGGCGGTGATTTGCACAATGACGAACATGATGACGCGCACCGATTCGTCCCACCCGACGACCTGCGAGCCGTAGATGAAGGAAAATGTAATGACGACGTAGATGCCGCTCATGGAAAAAAATACGGAGAAGAGCAGCCGCCAGAGGTCGCGGTGTTTGCGCACGCGCCGCAGAGTCTTGCGCACCCGCCCCATGCCGAGCTTCCAGTAGCCGAGGTGCGCGGGTGGTTCGCGGCGTTTTCCCCGCTCGCGCACGAAAACAAAGGTAGGGATCGCCGCGACAAGGAAGAAAAAGGCCGCCCACGGTCCGACCCATCGGATGCGGTCGAAGTTCTCGGCGGAGACATCGCCGAGGAGCAGGAGCACGAAGACAGCGGAGACCATCCCGCCGACGTAGCCGAGCGCCCACCCGAAGCCGGAGATCCAGCCGAGATCCTTCGGCGGGCCGAGCTGCGGCAGGAAGCTCGCGATGAAGGCCTCGCCCACGGAGTAGCCGAAGTTGGAGAGGATGATGAGGAGCACACCGAGCGCGGCGTAGCCCGGTGCGACAAAGTAGAGCAGCGCGGTGCAGACGACGGTAAGGAGGTAGCTGGCGAAAAGGAACTGCTTCTTCGCCGCCGTGAAGTCCATTATCGCCCCGAAGACGGGCGCGCAGGCCACGACCATGAGGTAGCTCGTGGCGAGGGCGAGGCTCCAGAGGAGATTGCCGAGGCGGTAGTCCGGGGCGTCGCCCACGACGACGCGCGTGAAGAGGTCGCCGAAGACGACGGTTATAATGAGCAGGGTGTAGGCTTGGTTGGCGAAGTCGAACATCGCCCAACCGAAGATCTCGCGCTTCGGCGCGCGCTCCCTCACCACCGGTTTCATGCGAACTCGCGGGGGTGCCGGGCCTTCAACTCGGGAACGGCCCATCCGCGCCCCGTCTTTTCGAGGTATTTGCAGTACTCGCGGAGGTGCCCCCGCGCGTGGAAGGGGCCGCCCTCGCGCATGACGGTCCAGAGCGGGTCGACATCGGTCGCCGAGGTTGCCATCATGCGGTCGTGCCAGTCGAGGAGGCGGGACGCGCCCTCGCGGCAGAGGTCGGGCCGGGTGGAGGCGAGGTCGTGTTGTTCGTGCGGGTCGTCCACAACGTTGAAGAGCATCTCGCGGGGGAAGAGGTGGTAGCCGTCGTGGTAGGTGCGGATGTAGAGGGAGTCGCCGAAGCGCACGCTGCGCTGGCAGACATGCGCGCACTGGCTGAGGACGAGGTCTTCGCGGCCGGTGTCCGCGCCCGTGCGCAGGGCGGTGGCGAAGGAGCGGCCGTCCCACATCACGCTCGCGGGCGCGCCCGCCATCTCGGCGAGGGTGGGGGCGAGGTCGATGTTGTAGTGCAGGCCGGTGTCGACCCCGCCTGCGCGGCATCCGGGCCATTTGACGACGAGGGGCACGCGGCACGTAATGTGGTCCGCCGTGGCGTGTTCGCCGTAGATGCCGAGTTCTCCGAGGTTTTCACCGTGATCGGCCGAGACGATGATCGCGGTGTCGTCGTAGACGCCGGCCGCTTTAAGTGCGGCGACGATCTCGCCGACTTGGTCGTCGGCATAGCGTATGCCGGTGTCGTAACCGTCGATCATCCGCCGCAGGTCGCGCATCGAGCGCAGGGCGGCGGGTTGGCGGGGGTATTTCGCCGGGTCGCCGCCCGGCGGGCTGTCGTCGTACATGGAGATCTCGAGCGCCTTGTGCGGCCCGACCATGTTGAGGTGCGCGCGCCACACGCCCTCGGTCAGCCACTCCGGCAGCGGATCATCGGCAAACGGTTCACCGTAATCGGCGGGGACGCGGTAGGGGGTGTGCGGGTCCCAATAGTTGAGGTGAAGATACCAGTTATCGCTGGCAGCGTTAGCTTCGAGCCAGCGCGAGACGACGGGCTCCACCTCCTCGGCGGATTCGTTGCCCCCCTTCCCCGTGTTGTGGATCTCGTTGAACCCGGCGTAGAATTGCCGTGCGGCGTGGCGCTGGCCGAAGGGGCTGATTTGCGCGGTGTGAAAACCAGCGCGCTGCAAAACGGCGGGAAGGCTGCCGTGTTCGATCCGGTCCTGGAAGCCGCGCCCCGGCCCTTCGACGAAGAGATCCGCCGCCGTGCCGCCGTGCCCGACCACTCCGCTGTGAATGCCGAACATTCCGGTATAGAGGGCGGTGCGCGAAGGCAGGCAGGGCGCGTCGGTGCAGTAGTAATTGTCAAAGCGTGTGCCTTCGCGGGCGAGTGCGTCGATATTCGGGGATGTGCGTCGGTGGTAGCCGTAGCAGCCGAGGTGGTCGGGCCGCAGCGCGTCGATGTCGATATAGAGGATACGCATTTAATCTCTCCGGAGTATACGTGGTGCCCGGGGCGGGACTTGAACCCGCACGCCCTTGCGGACAAGAGATTTTAAGTCTCCAGCGTCTACCATTCCGCCACCCGGGCATGGATGTGATGGAAAAACTCCAAATTTGGCGTTCGATCAAGTCCGTCGCCGCCGTGCGGGGCAATCCCGAATTGCGCGGGGGGGTAGGCGGGTTGCTTTCAGCGCCCGGCCTGAGGCGGCGGGGCCGCCTTCGGCGGACTGGCTTTTGTCGGCATGATCCTGCGCGCCGTCGTTTGCGCAAGTAGTTCTGGACAAACGTCTCTTTCTTTTCGCCGCCGCGCCCTGCTTAACGGGCCGGCGGCTTTCTTATGGGAGAACCGGGGGCAGGGCAAATCACGGCTCTCTCCCCTCGACGGGCGCGGGAGCTTCTTCGTGAACGAGCCCGGTCATCGTGAGAAGGGGAAGTTCGTAGTGAAGATCGGCGTCCTTCTCGTCGAAAAGAATGACGAAGGTGCCTTTCGGGGAGAGGAAAATGTAGTCGGAATGAGGCACGCGGTACTCCTTGCCGTCGGCCATTCGGATACGAAACGGCCGGTTGTTCCGGATGGCCCCTTCGATCTGACTTCGGTTCATGGAGGGGACTATCTCCGTCCGTCCGGAATTTGTCAATGGCCGCGCGCGAGCGCAGGACATGATTGCAATGGCGCTTGCGGCGTCGCTGATAGGCCGCGGGCGGGAGCGGGCTGTTGGGGCGCTTCGTAGGCTAGGCTCGCTTTTTCGGTCCGGATACGTGCAAATGGCGGGCGATGGAAGCGGACACGACACACGGCTACTGGGTGCATGACTTGAGCCCCTTTCTCATCCGGTTTTCGGAGGACTTCGGTCTGCGCTACTACAGCCTCGCCTATATCGCGGGCTTCGCGGTGGCCTACGCCCTCTTCCGTGTTTACCATCGCGCGGGGCGTTCGGCGCTCGATCCGGCCCGTCTTGAGGGGCTCTTCCTCGCGCTCATCCTCGGTGTTCTCCTGGGGGCGCGGATCGGGTTTATGCTGCTCTACGATTTCGGGGAGTTGGTGCGCAATCCGCTGCGGCTCTTCGCTGTGTGGGAGGGCGGTATGTCCTCGCACGGCGGCTTCATCGGGGTGGCGCTGGCCGTGTGGATCGCGACCCGGCGCATGGGGCTGGATCTCTGGCATGTCGGGGATCTCGTTGCCAGCGCGGCGCCGGCCGGGCTGTTTTTCGGACGTATCGCCAACTTCATCAACGGGGAGTTGTGGGGCAAGCCTGCCGATGTCGGCTGGGCGGTCCTCTTTCCCGCCGCTCCGCTCGACCGCTCCGCCGCTTACGTGTATGTGGCCGAGTGGGGCTACCACGCCAACCCGCGCCATCCCTCCCAGCTCTACGCCGCTTTCTTTGAAGGGCTCGTCTTGCTCGCATTCATGCAGTGGCGTTTCTGGCGCGGCGGGAGAAGGCGGCCCACAGGGCAGCTAGTTGGCGAGTTTCTCTGCGCCTACGCCGTGCTGCGCGTCATCGGTGAAGTGTTTCGCGAACCCGATGCCTCCCTCCTCTTCGGCCTCAGCCGGGGCACGGCCTATTCGCTCGTCGCTTTTGCGCTCGGTGTCGCCGTCATCGTCCTCGCGCAGGTCCGGCGGCTCCCAGGGGCGGGTGGCGGGTGAAACGCTGATAGCCTGCTTGACCCGCGCACGAAGCCCGCGCCGCCCTGTGGATTCCTGTGGAGTTTCTTGAGAGTCGTGTGATGTGTGATAGGCTGGGGCTTGTCGAAAAACCAAGAACGAAGGGAGATTAGAATGATCGAACGTATCGAAGAACAACTGGGAAAGCGGGCGGAAATGCTGCTCGCGCATGAATGCAAAACGATACCGCAGGAGCAACTCCATCTTCCAGGGCCGGACTTTATCGACAGGGTCTACGCGCAGTCCGACCGCAATCAGCGGGTTCTCAACAATCTCGCGCGGCTCTTCGGTTCCGGTCGCCTCGGCGGCACAGGGTATCTGTCCATTCTGCCGGTGGACCAAGGCATTGAGCACAGCGGCGGCGCCTCCTTTGCGAAGAATCCGGCGTATTTTGACGGAGAAAAGATCGTCGAACTGGCTCACGAGGGCGGCTGCAACGCCGTCGCTTCCACCTTTGGCGTTCTCGGGAGCGTGTCGCGCAAGTGGGCACACCGCATCCCCTTCATCGTGAAAATCAACCACAACCAATTGCTCTCGTGGCCGAACGCCTACGACCAGATCCTCTTTGGCACGGTGGAACGCGCCTACGATATGGGCGCGGCGGCCGTCGGGGCGACGATCTACTTCGGCTCCGAAGAGAGCGACCGCCAGATTGTCGAGATCAGCGAGGCATTCGCCCATGCGCATGAGTTGGGCATGGCGACGATTCTCTGGTGCTACCTGCGAAATTCCGCCTTCAAGAAGGAAGACGACTATCATGTCGCCGCAGATTTGACGGGGCAGGCGAACCATCTCGGCGTTACTATTCAAGCTGACATTATTAAGCAAAAGCTGCCGGAAACCAACGGTGGTTACAAGGCCCTGAACAAAGGCGGCGATTCATTCGGCAAGTTTGACGAGCGGATGTATTCCGAGTTGTCGGGCAACCACCCTATTGATCTGTGCCGATATCAAGTCGCCAACGGCTACATGGGCCGGGCGGGCCTCATCAATTCGGGTGGCGCATCCGGGAGCGACGACCTCGCCGATGCCGTTTCCACCGCTGTCATCAATAAGCGTGCGGGCGGCACTGGCTTGATTTCCGGGAGAAAAGCTTTCCAGCGCCCGATGAAAGACGGCATCGAACTCCTCAACGCCATTCAGGACGTCTACCTTTGCTCCGAAATCACGGCGGCTTAGGCGCGCTCATCAAGTTTCCGGCAGCCCGTTCCGTGGTCAAAAAAGCAGCCGAATGTCCGGCGACCGGCGGCAGACTCAGCCCGCCGCATGTTCTCCGAGGTAAGGCCTCCCGGCCGCGCGCCAGCTTAAGCGCACATACCCGTGGGACGAAAAATCCAGATCGGGTTTCCCTTGGATGAGCCCGTGCCCGTGCGAGCAGGCTTGTCAAAGGGGGCGGGTGTGTTTGAGTTTGGAAACCATGCTTGATGGCGAACCGGTGTTTCCGCTGGCGGCGGTTGAAGTGCGCGTGCTCGGCGCGTTGATGGAGAAGTCGGTGACGACTCCGGAGTACTACCCCATGACGTTGAACAGTCTTGTGGCGGCGTGCAACCAGCGCACAAGCCGCGATCCGGTGACAGATTATGACGAGGACGAGGTGACGGACGCTCTCGATGTTCTACGTGCGAAGGGGCTGGTGCGGCGGGTGGACATGGCGGGGGCGCGGGCACCGAAGTTCCGGCACGTGGCGGACGAGGCACTGGAGCTGGACCGCCCGTCATTGGCACTGCTGACGGTCTTGTTGCTGCGTGGTCCGCAGACGCCCGGACAGTTGCGGGCGCGGACGGAGCGCTTGCACGCGTTCCGCGATGTAGAGGCGGTGCAGGAGGCGTTGGAGGCAATGCAGAGCCGCGAGGAAGAACCGCACGAGCTTACACGTGCCCTGCCGCGGCGCGCGGGCAGTAAGGAGATCCGCTACGCACAGGTTCTCGGCGTGCTGCCCGAAGGCGGCGGCGAGGATGCCGGGGCGGATGCGGACGGGTCCGGTGTGATGGAAGCCGCCCGCGGCGGGGCCGGGCGCGGGAGCCGGATCGAGGCGCTGGAGGCGCGTGTGCGCAGTCTTGAGGCGGCCCTTGACACGCTGCGGCAGGAATTCTCCGATTTCCGGAAGGAGTTTGAGTGAGCGGGACGAACGAGGATGCTCCGCCTCCGGCGGGCGCGGACGACGTGGTGTCTTTTCCCGAAGATGAGGATGTGCGGCAAATGCTGCGCCTCAAGGACGGCGACGAATCAGCGCTCGCGGAGATCATCGAGCGCTGGAAAAATCCGCTCTTGAATTTCTTTTACCGCTCCGTGCAGGATTACGAGGCGTCGGAGGACCTCGCTCAGCTCGTCTTCATCCGGCTCTATCGCGCGGCGTCCTCCTATGAGCCGCGGGCGAAGTTCTCGACCTTTCTCTTCCACATTGCGCGGAGACTGCTCATCAATGAGTTTCGCCGCCAGCAGCGCAAGCCGCTTGTCGCAGTGGATCCGCAAGAGCTCCATGCCGTGGACGAGGCCGACAGCGAACGGACAATGCAGGAGATCGAGGAGGCCTTCCAGCACGCCCTCAAGGATGTGCCGGAGAAACAGCGCACCGCGCTTTTGCTTTTCAAGCAGCAGGAACTTAGCTATCAGGAGATAGCCGAACTCATGGGAGCGACGGAGAGCGCGGTGAAGACGTGGATCTTCCGCGCCCGGCATTCTCTGAAACAAGCACTGAAAGACCTTGTTTAACTTGTAGAAGTTTATGGATTTTTTCGAGCACAACGAATCTGCGGACGCTCTTGATGCGCGAGTTGACGGTCTCCTTCGTCGGAGACCGGCGGAAGCGAGCGGCGATTTCACCGCGCGCACCCTCGCGCGGCTTCGCCGTGCGGAAGCAGAGCGCGAAGCGGCTCTCGACCGTTTGCTGCGGCGTCAGCCCGTTTCCGTGCGCCCGGGTTTCGCGGAGCGGGTGGTCGAGCGCATCGCGGCGGAGGAGGTGCCCGCCCGCCGGATTCCTTCTTTCCGTGCCCGCGGATGGTGGTCGCCGGTGGCGGCCGCAGCAGCCCTTCTTTTCATTTCCATTGGCTTCCTTGCCACGCCGGAGCCCGCTCCGGTGGCTTACGAGACCGCCTTTGCGGCGGAGACCGGGCCGACGCTCGGCGAGATCGCGGCCGATCCGGCGATTGATCCGGACATGGCCCGGCTTTTTGTCCTTGCCGAAGGACTCGGCTCTGAAGCGCGCGTACTGCTCGACAATCCCGACGTGTCTTCATGGCTTGCCATGGCGGATTGAGCCGCATTGGCTTCTTCCCATGTTTCGGTCGACCGTTTTCGCGGTGGTTCCTCTGGGAATCTTCCTTCTAACGGCGGCGTTGATGGGAAGCGAGGGGGATGCTCCTCCACCCGCTCGACCGCCGCCGATTCCGGACGAACTATTGCGCATGCGTCCGCCCCCGCCCCCGCCATCGGCGCCCGATGACCGGCAATTGCGCGAGCAACTCGAACTTTTTGACCAGTTTCTCCAGTTGCCGCCGGAAAAGCTGCGGCGCATGCGCCAGACGATTGAGGCGATCGAGCGCATGAGCGAGGAAGACCGCGAACTGTTCCGCGTGCGCATCCGGCAATTCACGGAGATGTCGCCGCAGATGCGCGAGGAGCTGCGGCGCGAGGGGCGTGGCCTGCCGGCCGAATACCAGCGGATTTTCAGCCAGTACTGGCTTAGTCTCTACCCGGAGCAGCGCGAACAGTTGCGCGCGCGCATGGAAGGTATGGACGAATCGGAGCGCCGGGAATACCTCGTCGCGGAGCTGGACCGCTTTCAATCCCGCATGGACGAAATCTTTGCCGAAATGCGCCGCCGTATGGAAGAGCAGCGCGGCGATCCCGGCTCGTGACAACCAGAGGAAATCGTATTAGCGATTGACGCGATTCGAAATTTCATCGTTCTACCTACTTGTGATGAGTATAACCCAAAACACATTTTTGCGCCGCTGGGCGCCGCTGATAGCGGGCGCGGCGGTGGCATTCGTCCCGTTGTCCGCCGAGGAGCCCGAAGCGGTTTCGGAAGACCACGCCCTCTACACGATGGGCTACGCCATGGCGCGTCAGCTCCGCCTCGACATTGGTTTCTCCGAGCAGCAGCTTGACCAGATTTTCAAAGGGATGCGCGCGGTGGCCGAAGGTGAGGGCGAGCCAGAAAACTTCCAGGCTGCGCTCCAGACCGCGCAAGGAATTTACATGGGCAAAATGGAGGAAGCCCGTGCCCGCGAGGAAGCAGAGCGCGCCGAAGTGGCCTCGGCCAACCGCGTGGCAGCGGATACCTTTTTCGCCGGTCTTGACGCGGAAGACGACGTCGAGCAGACTGCGAGCGGGCTTCGCTTCCGCGTCCACGAATCGGGTGAAGGCGAGAAGCCGGGTCCCCGCGATACCGTTGTCGTGAACTACCGTGGCACGCTCACGGACGGTCGCCAGTTCGACCAAGGCGAGGGGGCGGAGTTCGCCCTCAACCGCGTCGTCCCCGGTTTCGGCGAGGGTCTGCAGCAGATCGCGCCCGGCGGCAGCGCCACGCTATATATCCCCCCGGACTTAGGCTACGGAGACACCCCGCGTCCCGGCGGTATCATTGAGCCGGGCCACGCCCTTATCTTCGAGGTCGAGCTTGTCGAGGTGAAGAAGGCACCGGAACGCCCGTCGCCGCGCCGCGCACCGGGTGCGCC
>SKLD01000112.1 GCA_007123395.1 Opitutales bacterium | reverse complement strand
GCCCATTCCGGCAGCCCTTACGCGACCCTCATGGATGGCGTGACGGGCGGTCATTTCGATGGCAACGGCGGCCCCCTCGTAAGCTACCCCCATCATGGGCGGCACTTCGTGGCGTGGAACTTCACCGTCAGCGGCGGCCCGAACAGCTACACCTTCTGGCCTAGCAACCGCAACGGCCACACCTTCGCAAAGCCCATCTTCGCCGGGCTCCAGGGCAAAAGCATTGCGATGTCCGGGCACAAAATCAACGAATCCCCCGGCATGGTCGTCCAACCGGCCTCCTTGTTCGAAGCCCAATTGCAGCTCCGCCTTGGGCCCACGGCGCGCACGGATCCGGCCTCCGCCGTCGATCGAAACAGCGCCACCCTCCGCGGAACCCTCCTTTCCTCCGGTCAGGCGGAGACGACCATCCGTATCTACCGGGGGCAGACCGACGGCGGCACCGATCCCGACGCGTGGGACGGCTTCGAGGATCTCGGCACAAGCGCCGCCGGCCCGTTTTCTTTCGCGGTGAGCGGCCTCGTGACCGGAAGCCCCTACCACTATCGGGTGCGCGCCACCAATGCCTACTACGATGTCTGGGCGGAAGAGACGGAAAGCTTCATCCCCGGCGCGATCGTGCTGGAAATCCCCGTCGAGACCGAGCGGGGCGCCCGCTACCGCATCCAGCGTTCGTCCGACCTTGTGGAATGGGCGCCCGACGGAGAGGAGTTTTTTGGGACGGGCGAGCGCATGGTCCCCCGGCGAAGCTTTTTCGGAGGCGGTTCCACCTTTTACCGTGCGGCAAGGTCGACGGCAGACCGGCTGATTTTCCTCAACGCCTTCGATGATCTAACCGCCTTCACCCTGATCGCGCCCGCTGAGAGCACCGGCCAGGATGGTGTTGTCCTCGTCGATGCCACCACCACGCCGGCCAACAGGGCGGGCGCCGGCACCGGCATGCGCTTCTACAGTTACTCGAATACAGTCAACCTGCGCGCGTTCCAGGAGTTCGCGTTTCCCGGTGGTTTCAAGTTTGAAGTGAGTTTCTACAACAACAACTCCACCACCACGACGCCGACGGAGGGTCCACGGCTGCGTTTTGGCAACACCGGCGCGTTGCTGCAGACCCAAGCCAACGCGGCCTTCGAGATCCTTTTCCGCAAGGACGATACTCTCGGTGCTTCCTTTGCCGGAGGAACCACGAACACACCTGTCACTCCCGCCACGCCCCACGTCCTCACCCTCTATGTGAATGCCCAAACCACCGGACAGATCACCTATGCGGGACCCGCCTCCAGTCGCACGCTCAACCCCATGTCCTACGACGCCTATGTGAATGGCGTTCTCATCGGAACAACCGAAAACGGTATGCCTTTCATGAACGGGGCGGGATACGATCCGGCCCTCGGCATCGGGCGCTTCGGTTGGAACATCTCCTCGACCCATATCGGCGGCGATTACACCTTCGACGACCTCTCCATTAAGCGGCTCGAGTCACCGCCCGAACCGTGAGGTTGGGAGAAGGTCGGGATTGATGGAACCGTCTGGAAGCCACACGCCGATCATCTTCGGATAGTGCCTGTGGGGGTAAAGTCGCCTGTGCCGCAGGCCGGTAATCCGAAAACCCGGTGGGTATGGTTGCTCGGCAGCAGGCTGCCTTCGCGGAAAGCGGTCCCGTTTGGACGGGACGCGCAGTCCAAGGACGGCGTTGCCGTCGTTTAGGAAGTGGCAACCGTCCTTCGTGCCGCAGGCACCTTGGACTGCGGCAAGCTCTTGCCGCTTTCTTCAGCCGCAGCCTGCTGCGGCGTTACCGGTTGGCCGCAGGCCGGTAGATGAAACCTCGTTTGTATGGTTGCTCGGCAGCAGGCTGCCTTCGCGGAAAGCGGTCCCGTTTGGACGGGACCGCAGTCCAAGGACGGATTCGCCGTCGGGAAGATCAACCCAAGACCCGCTCCGTGTTTTCCAACCTTTTCTTCATAATTATGATTGACTTTCCGGAGGAGCGTGTCTGATTCATGGGAAGTGGCAGCCCTCATGAAGGGAGGAAGCGCCGTAAACCCATCATCCCAACGTTCTATGAAATACCGACTCCGTAACACATCGACCCTTTCCGGCCGCCTTGCGACCGGGCTCAGCTTTTTTCTTCTCGGCTGCTTTTCGCTCGCCGCCGCTCCGCAAATTATTATTAAAGCGGACGACCTCCGCAACGTGCGTCCGGGGTGGCAGCGCTTCGTCGATTACATCGAGGACAATGAGATGAAAGCGACGATTGGCATCATCACGAGCGCGCTCGAGAATGTGAGCCAAGAGGACATTCTGTGGATCCGTGCGCTGCACGACTCGGGCATGATCGAGTTCTGGCACCACGGCTACGGACACATCCGCGATTCGGGGACGCCGACGGAGTGGTGGGAGTACCGCAACCGTTCCTACGAGTTGCAGAAGCAGGACTTCGACCGCGGCATGGAACTGGGGCGGGAAAAGCTCGGCATCACCTTCCGCACCTTCGGCGCTCCCTACAACCAGACCGATGAGGTCACCACGCAGGTCCTTGAGGAGGAGCCCGACATGCGCGTTTGGATGTTTCCGAGCGCCGCGAGCCGGACGCCGGACAACACCAAACTCATCCTCAACCGCATCAGTGCGGTGAACCTCGAGGATCAGGCGGGGATTGTCGTTCCCTTCGAACAATTTTCCGGGAACTACCCGGCGCATGCGAATCAGCCCGTCCTCACGCTTCAAGCCCACCCCCTCAGTTGGGATGAAGGCGATTGGGAGCGATTCGGACAGATTATGGACTTCCTGAAGGATGAGGGGGCCACCTTTACGACCGCTATGGAGTATTTTGGTATTGAAGACACCGACCGGGCCATCGTGCTGGATATCCCCGTCGACACCGAAGCGGGCGTCCGCTACCGCATCCAGCGCTCGGAAAACCTCGAGGAATGGGAAACCGACGGCGCGCAGTTCATCGGGACGGGCGAACGCATGATTCCCCAGCGAATCTTTTATGGAAGAGGCTCCGTCTTCTACCGGGCGATGAAATTGGCCGCCGGGGAGCCCCTTTTTGTGAATACCTTCGAAGACCTCGCGGACTTCAATGAGATTTCCCCCGCTGCCGCTACCGCTGACGACGGTGTCGTGCTCGTGGATGCGACCACCACACCACCCAACTTGGCGGGAACCGGCTCCGGCATGCGCTATT
>SKLD01000260.1 GCA_007123395.1 Opitutales bacterium | reverse complement strand
GACACCGTGTTTTACGCGGACGCTCCGGGCGACCACCGATTCAACGGTGTGCATGAACTCTCCGACGGCACCGTGCTGGTGAGCGCGTCGGGCCCCTCCCTCGACTGGTTGCCCGCCGGCGTCCCGGTAACGGAGATGGCGGCGGCGGGGATCGACTCCACGTCAGCGGGCGCCCTCGGTTACCTGCTCCACCTCTCCGCAGACCTTGCGGACATCCTGCGCGCGGTCCATTTCCCGATCGGGACGGTGGTCGAGATCAACCATATCCGCACGACCGAGGTGCCGGGCGAAGCCACGGGCGATCTCTATGTTTCGGGCCGGCGCGCCAACGGAGCCACGGAGGGCTATTACGTCGCGCGCCTGAACAATAACTTCGTCGCGGGTCCGCCCACGGGCATCGTATGGGCTTACAACGTGGAGGCGCGGCGGTCCTACCTCGATATCCAACCGTGGGATGTGCGCGGTGACGGCAAAGTGGTCGCGGCAAGCGGCAACAACAATAGCTGGGAACCCGCTTTTCTGCTTATGCTGGGAGCCGAAGACGGCTTGCCTGTGAGGGTTGACGGCTGGCGGCGCCACTACGGCGAGTCGGGGAATTTCTGGGAAGGCGGTCCGGCGGAGGATTACCCGTATCACGACACCGATCCGATCACGCACAGCGTGCTCATGCTGAACGCCAACAGCACGGGCGGGTTGCGCTCCGTGACGCAGGAGGACTTCGACGCCATTGAGTTCGACGGGCACAACCATGTCCGCATGGGCCGTCACCCCGACGATCTCTACCTCGCGGGCCCCAACACCACCGCCGGACGCGGATACACCGGCTACCGCATGACCAGCTCGTCCTACCGCATGGGCCAGATCGCCGTCGACCGCCGCAACAACCATCTCTACTTCGGCGGCAACGTGCAGACGAACCACGCGGGCAACCAGCCCGACTTCGAGCTGCACGCCGTGGGCCTCGACAACGAGGGCTTCATGCAGTGGTGGAGCCGCCTCTACACAAGCATGGTCGCGGCCGACGGCATCAACCGCAGCACGGATGCCTTTGGCAGTTGGGCGGCCTCCAACGGCGGTCTCGGCAACCCGCACGTGCGCGCGCTGGCTTACAATCCCGCCGATGCCGACGTCGTCTACGCGGGCACTTACGGAGGCATTTATAAATCCACCGACGGGGGCGCGACATGGAGCGCGGCCAACAACGGGATGACCGCGGATTGGGTGCTGGACATCGCAGTGGCGCCCTCGCAACCAGAGACGGTATACGCCGCGACGAACCGCGGTGTGTTCAAATCCACCGATGCCGGAGGCAGTTGGAGCGCGGTGAACACCGGGCTGACGTATCTTTACGTGAACACGCTTGCGGTGGATCCGACCAACGCGGATGTCGTCTACGCGGGCACCGCACGCCACGGGGTCTTCAAGACGACGGATGGCGGCGGCGCATGGACGGCGGCGAACAACGGCCTTGAGAGCGACGCGGACACGCTTTGGGTCAACGCCATCGTGCTCGATCCAGTGGACCCGGAGATCGTCTACATCGGCTCGGCGGGCGGGCACGGCATTTCCCGCAGTGTGGACGGCGGAGCGACATGGGCCGCGGCCAACAGCGGGCTGACCGCCGACGGGCGCTATGTTTTCTCGCTGGCGATCCACCGCGATGGTGCCGAGGCGGACGCCATCCTCTATCTGGGTTGCCGCCAAGGCGTATACCGCAGCACGGATAGCGGGGCGTCGTGGGCCACCGCCTACGGCAGCGGCGCGACATTCATCGGCTACCGCGCGGACGGTCGCCGCAACACGGGCACACTGGGTTCGGTGCGCGCGCTCATCATCCACCCCGATGATCCGGACACCGTGTTTGCCGGGCACGCTTACTGCGGGGCCTACAAGACCACCGACGGAGGGGCCAACTGGTCCCAGACGAACACGGGCTTGCCCAACCGCAGCCACACCATCGGCAACCTGCACAACATGGTCTTCGCACTGGCGATGCACCCCGATGACCCCGACACCCTTTTGCTCGGGTCGCTCGGCATTCCGCGCGCCTCGATTCCCGACCAGTATGTCGATTCGGTGGCGGTCGATTATTCAAAGCCCGCCGGCGAGACCCTCGTCGCCGTCGTCGGGCGCCACCACGGCAACGACCACGCCAATCTCTGGAACGGCGACACCATCAACCCCGCGAACAATCCCGACCACCCCGGCAACGCCTACCACAACCGCTTCACCGGGACCTCGGGCGACCTGCACCTGAGCTGGATCGGCAAACTCGCCGACAATGACGGCCGCCTCATGTATGCCACCCGCCTCGCGGAAAATCCCGACCAGACCAACTGGGGCTCGCGCTACCCCAACGACAGCATTCTCGACGGCTGGCCCAGCCGCAACGCGGGTTGGCCCAACCTCAACACCACGCCCACGCGCGGGCGTCCACCGGCCTTCGACAACGAGGGACGCCTCCACGTCGTCGCCATCGGCCGCCGCACGCACACGACGCGCAACGCATGGCAGAAGATGCCCAACCCGAGCCGCGCGGCCAGCATCACCGCCGTGGAATCGGCGGCGGTTTTCCGCAGCGACGCCCTCCCGGGCAACAGCGAAATCCGGCCCGGTATTTCCGAAATCACATTCACCAGCGCGCCCAACAACAATGTGCAGCGCATGGTGGCCGACTTCGACACGCACACCGGAGAAGTCACCCTCGACGCGCCGCTCGCAAGCCTGCCGTCGGTCGGCAACGGGTTCCGCATCGTCGAGGGCATGAGCGCATGGAATCATTTCGTACGCGTCTTCAGTGAGGACTTTTCCACGCTGGCGTATTCCAGCCTCATCGTCGGCGAGTGGGACCGCACAAACGCGGTGGGCGGCAGCAACGTGGAAGTTCTCTCCATCTTCCCGACCACGAACGGACTTTTCGCGGTTGGCTACCATACTACCGACAACGACGGCGTGGCCCGCGACTTCCCCATGCCGACACAAAACATCCCCGCGTGGGGCACCCACTTGCCCAACGGGGAGACACCCGTCATCGCCCGCCTTCACATCGACAAACCCGCCACTGTCCGCCTTGCCCGCCCGCTTCCCCGCGCGGAGTATTATGACAGCCAAGCGATCACTCTCGATGCCCGCGCCGAATCAAACGGCGCTACCATCGAGCGCGTGGAATTCTTCGCCAACGGCGAGCGGATCGGCGAAGCCACCGCCCCGCCCCACACCTTCACGTGGCTGGCCGAAGGCGGTGGCCCAAGGCTTCTCTCCGCCGTGGCCCACCTTGAGGGCGGCGGATCGGTGCGGTCTGTGAATGTGCCGGTGACCATCCTCGCCACCCCCGAACCGCCGTCCGCCCCGGTCGCCTTGGCCGCGACAGCGGTTTCCGCGGGCGGTGTGACCCTCGGCTGGACCCCCGGCTCGGACAATGAGGAAACCTTCCACATCGAACGCCGCCCCGCCGCCAACGGCGATTGGGAGGAGGTGGGAACAGCCCCGGGTGACTCCAACACGTTTGTCGACAGCACCGTCGAGCCGGAGGCGTCCTACCGCTACCGCGTGCGTGCCAGCAACTTCAGCGGAACTTCGCCCCACTCGAACGAAATCACGGTGAACGTGCCCGCCGCCGCCACCGATTTCGTGAAAATCAATTTCCAACCAAGCGGCGCGCCTGTTCCCGAGGGTTATCTGGCCGACACAGGAGCGGTTTTCGGCGACCGGGGCAACGGGTATGTCTATGGTTGGAACGCGACCAACACCGCCACCCGCGACCGCGGCGGTTCCACCGACCTGCGCTACCGGACCCTCAACCACATGCAGCAAAACGGCGACTTCAGCTGGTCGATCGAAGTGCCCAACGGCACCTACGAAGTTCTCATCGTAGCCGGCGATCCCAACCACTTCGACAGCGTCTACCGGATCGACGTGCAGGGCGTCCGCGCCATCGACACAACGCCCACGAGCGGCAACCGCTTCGCCGAAGCCACGGTGGCGGTGCCCGTGACCGACGGACGTATCCGGATCACCAACGCCCCCGGCGCGGAGAACAACAAAATCTGTTTTGTGGAAATCGCGCGCGTGCCCGATGCCCCGGACGAAACGCCCTTTGCAGCGTGGATCGCCGATCCCGCCCACGGGGTGCCGGAGGATATGCGGGGGCCGCTCGACGCCCCGGCGGGCGACGACATCGCAAACATCCTCAAGTTCGCCATGGGGATCGAACCCATGACACCGGGGCACGGCGTGCTCCCAGTGGTGGAGCGCGAAACCGTTGCGGCGGGCGAGCATGTGTATTTTATTCTCCGCCAGCGCAGCGGAGGAACGGGCACTCCGGGCATTGATTACACGGTCGACGGAATCCGCTACCGTGCGGAAACCGCCCCCCATTTGGATGCCTCCGAGTGGCATCACGGGAGCGAATGGTTTGAACTCGCGGCCACCCCGACCGAAAACGGCGACGGCACCGAGACAGTCATCCTTCGGCTCAAGGCGCCCGTCACACCGGGCGCGCCCGCGTTCATCCGCCTGCGCATCGACGGTGAATAGAGAGGATGCCGCCGCTCCCCCGGCGCACCGGGATTTTCCAACAACCTGAAATCTAACTATCATGAAAAAACACCCCTTGATTGATCAATCACGCCTCGCCGCCATGGCTTTCCTTATACCCGCGCTCCTCCTCGGCGGAACCGCCTTCGCGGAGGACAACATCGCGACACAAACCCTCCCGACGCTCGCCCCCGTCATGTCCATCGGCGACGGTGAGTCGCTCTTGCGCTTCGAGGCCCCGCGTGTCGCGGGCGGCCTCGATCTGGCCGTGGAGTGGACACCCGACCTGCAAACATGGCACACGCAGGGAATCCTGCACGAATTCGATACGCCGGGCGGCGAACGCGTCGCGCGCGCCGTGGTGCGTCCCGTGGATGACGGCCCGACGGGCTTTTTCCGCCTGCGCCTGCGCGACTTCTCCGGCGGCGTGGAAACAGGCGCGGGCAGTTTGACGCTCCCTCACTGGACGGGAATGTACCGCTGGGAAGAGAACCCCAATCAAAACCATCCGTTCGGGCACGTCTACGGGACGGAGCAACTGGAGGAGGAACCACGCACGCTCCAAACCGTTGTCCTTGAAAACGAATACCTGCGTGTGTATGTCGTGCCGGAGATCGCTGGGTCCATTTACCGCGTCATCCACAAGCCAACGGGCGAGGACATTTTCTTTTATGAAGGGAAAATCAAGGATATCCTGCCCTTCTGGGACTCGGGGGTGAAGGTCTCCTTTCCGTGGCACGAACACGGTATCGGCACGGAACAACCGGCCTCCTACTACGTCGAGGAACTTGAAGACGGGACCGTCTCCATTCACATGTGGATGGAGTTCAGCCGCTACACCGAATCGTATAACCTGCGCATGTTCGCGCGCTACACCAACATGATGCTGGGGCAGACCGTCACCCTCCATCCCGGCGAAGCCCTTGTGCATATTGCTTACCGCGCCCTCAATCCCGCCCCCTATCCACAGGGCGCGCGCATCTGGAACGACGCCTTTTTCCCGCGCGAACAGCGCCGCCGCGCCGCCGTGCAAGGCCATGAACCGCGCGAACCGGGCGACGATTCACCCTCCACGCCACGTCTCATCTTCCCCGCCGCGTATGTCAGCGACCACGACGGTCGCGACTTCCGGATGATGCCGGAAGAGGAACTCCCCATCGCCTTCTACACCGAGCACATGCACAACAGCACGTTCGCATGGAACGTGCAGGATGGATTCTCGGGCGTGTATTACCCGCTTCCCGACATCAACCGACTACGTTTCACCGATCCCATTAACGCGCCGGGGCTCAAAATGTATGTGCAGCGCGAGGGCGGGAGCGGGAACCCGAACCATCCATGGGGCCACATGTGGAACTTCATCGAAATCTGGGGCGGAACCGACAACGTCTTTGAATCTCCCGAGGGCTGGCTCGAAACCGGTGAAATCCGTGAGATCTCCTTTCAATACGGGCTTACCGCCGGTATCGGCGAAATCGACTACGGCACCCGGCATGCCGTCATCGTCCTCGACGAAGACGCCGCCACCGCAACAGTCCTCACCTTCCGGGAACACACCGATCTGATCCTGCAACACGAGGGCGAGGCCCTCGCGGACAGTTTTGCCTCCGCACCCATGGCCCCGGCGGTCATCGACCTCGGCGGTGGTTCGACAGACGGCGAATGGATTCTCATCGCCGACGGAGAGGAACTCCTCCGCTTTACCTCACCGCTCGTTCCCGCCGTCGACGAAGCGGCCAACGATCACACGTGGCAATACCTTTGGACACCCGACACCGGGTTCCAAGGGCCGGAGGCGCTGCAGCGCATCGGCGACCAGGAACTCCGCGGCAACAATTACCGCAGTGCCATCAGCCAGTTCGCGGGGGGCACCACGGAACGCGGCCGGCTTGAGCTGCGCGCGGGCTTCATCTCGGATGCTCGTCGAACCCTTTTCGGTCGCATCGGCAATGCGCCGGGCGACGGCGCGGCATTGTATTATCTCGCCCTCGTTGAAATGGAGCGGGGCCAAACAGCCACCGCATGGGGTCACTTTGAGAGCGCGCTTGCGGTCGCCGAACCGCATCCGCCCGCCAACTACTTCCTCGCTCTGCGCGCCATCGGCGAAGGGCGTGCGGTCGACGCCATCGCAAAACTCGACGCCCTTCTTGCGGCCCGGCCCGCCAACTACGAAGCCGCCCTCTTGCGGGCCGGACTCCTCGCCGCCGATGGCGACGCCGCGACGGCCCGGGCACTCCTCGCCCGCGAGCCGGCCGATCCACGCCTCTGGGAGGTCATTGCCCGCGCCGAAAGCTGGGACCCATCGTCATCCGCCGCCGAAATCCGAGACCGCCTTCTCATGGAGCCGGGCGCGCCCCGCCGCCTCGACGAATTCCTCAGCGCTCTGGATGACGGTGTCTATATCACCCCGTTGCGGATCCAATAGTAGCCGTCCGGCAAATCCATGCCGCTGACCATCGGCACGCCGGAGACCGCACGCGGGCTCCGCGGGGTCGAACGCGGGGCGTCGATACCGGATACAAGCATATTGCTAATACGCCCGCAATAAAGACAACAAAGACAAACGACTAAAATACTAATCATTCCGGAATAGGAACAACGAGCACGAGCAACCGAAACAATGTGGAAACGGCATCTTGCCGCTTCGCCCGAACGGTAAAAGCGGCGAGACGCCGCTTCCACTCTTGTTTGTGTCCCAATTATTCTGAGATTCTTAAAATGAACTCCCAAGACCGTATCGAAATCGAAAGCGGCAATTTGCGCGCCGTCTTCCTGCGCGAGGCGGAAGGATGGCGACCGGACTGGTTTTACGAAGGCGAGGTGTCCCTGCTGCGCTTCAAAGACCATGAATGGCTTTCCATCGGGCGCGTGGTATATCCACGCCACGCCGCGACAATGGAAAGACTACCGGACGGCGGCCTTGCCTTCGCGGGACGGGAAGGCGATGTTTCCGGAACCGCCGTGAACTGGCGTGTTGTCGTCAGGCCCGGCGGCGACACCGGTTGGTTTCGGATCGAGACCGAACTGAAACCGGACGCCGACCTGATCCTGACCGAGGCGATGAGCTTCTTCGAGTCGCCCTATGCCTATGACGGTTCGGAGGACAGCATGACCTTGCTCGGGGCAAACCCGGCGACGATCTGGCGCGGGAAGGAACCCATCACACCGCCCGTCCATAATGATCCGCGCTGGTGCTACGCGCGCGGAGAGACTGCGCGGGCCACCTATGGCACGCACAATCCCCTCCTCCTGCACCGCGTCACGGCAGAGGGCCAGCCCGACCGCAACGTGGCGATGGTGGCCGACTTCCGCCACTGTTCGCTGGATGAAATCCAAGTGACCCCGACACGCACCGTGCCCACCGGCGCCGGTGGCTACGGTGACTTCAAACGCGCCGCGCACCGCGGTTACAAATACATCCTCGGTGCGGGCAACTGGACCAGTTCCTTCGAAAAAGATCCGCCCTACCATGTGCCCGCGAAGGGCATGACCCAAGTCGTCGAGCTGCAGGCGTCGACCTCCATCCCGGGTGGCGCCCGCGACCGCTGGATCATTGCCGCATGGTCACGGGCCGCGCGGATCAATGGATACGACGGGAGGCCCCCTGCCGTGGCCGACGTTTACCGACGCCTGCAGGTTGACTGGAAGACGGCGGGTGAGTGGCTGCACCGGTCGTTCCTGATCCCAGGGTCCACGGGATTGGCAACGCGCGAAAGAGGACCGGTCGATTATTTGAAGGGAACCCGGCCTTTGGCGGACTATTGTTACGGCCCCGGTTGGCGCTTTTATCTGGGAGACCTCCTTGTGCAACTGGATTACCGTATCCGCGTCCTTGGCCGCGACGAGGAAGGGCCGTTCATCGCGCTGCAGGAGTTGTTAATGGAGCACAACCTGCACATCGACGCGGCCAACCCGAAAAGCCATCTCTTCCCGAAAGCGCGGGCGGCGGCGGAACGTTTCCGCGCCGCCGGCATGGAAGGTCCGTTTGTGGACGCCATCCGCGATCTGCCCGATCCCGAGCGCCCGGATTTGGCGGCCTCGGTGGCCCGCGCGCTCACCGATAACGATTCCACCCCGGGCATCTGGGCCGGGCATTGCCGGAGGCTTCTGCCCCAGTTGACGAACGAAACCTATCCTGTGTTTCTTCCTCTTCTCGACGCCATGGAGAGGTCCATCGATCCGATGTTCTGGGCCATCGCCCCGTATCCGCGGCGGCGCGCCCACCTCTCCGGCGGGCAGGCGAACGCCCACACCATGCTGCAGATGGCGCATTGCTTCGCGACCGCGTGGCAAACCAGTGGCGAGGAGCGCTGGCTGCGCGGCTACTGCCGTCTCGTCAATCATGCCGTGGGCTGGTGCTTTCACACCTTCCGCGGGCGCGGGATGCCGGAGGATTTGGATCTGCGGGGGATGGCGCATGCCTGCACAGCGGGCCGCGACCAGCAAGCGGATATTCCGCCCATGGAAAATTCTTCCCTCGCCGCCGCCATGGCGTGGCTTGATACCCTGCCTCTCGACTGTGTTGAGCCGGCATGGCTGGATTGCGTTTTTCTGATGCGCCACACCGCCTTGTGCCAGTATCCCGTCGCGCGGACCCATGTTCGCGGTTATCGACCCGACGGCGGGTTCCACTGGCTCCCCGGCGAACACGTCGCGAGCCACCGGCATTTGCAGGAGTCCGTCCCCTATTTCAGTTATGAAAACCCGGTCGATCAAACACTCATCGCCACTTACCAAAGCTATCAGGGATTGCACGCCGACCTCTTCATGGGCGGAGCGCTGGCTGATGCCGGCGATGACGTGCTGACCATAGTCCCTCGTGCCGCGCGCCTCGACCGCGACGAATTCCGGAACCGCTGTGTGCTCGTCTTCAACCCCCTTCAGGTTCCCGTGGAAACCACCCTGCGCGTGTTCTTTCCTGGTCAGACGCTTGAAACGCCCATCCACATCGGACCACGGGAGATTTTCCGCGAAACATTCGCGTGCCCCCCGCAATGATGCGCGGCGAAAGACACTTTGCCTATGAACACCAAATACCGGGTCGGCGAATTTTCCATCGAGTTGGCGCGGACCGCCAAGGGACTTGCTGGAATCGGCGTCATCACGCATGACGGCACGCCCCTGCGCGGCGGCCAATATCCATGGCTTCCCGAATTTGAAAGCGCCGAAGGCCACATCTTTGGCGACTGGCGCTTGCACGGCGCTGAAGCAACGGATGAAAACTTCGTCTCCCTGCGTCTTCGCGTCACCGGTCGCAAAGGCTGGCGCTCACCGCAACGCAACTGCTATTTTGATTCATGTATCAACCCCGCCAGCACCGGCGCGGAAACGGTGGAGGCGGATGTCTCGCTCGACTTCACGGCGGACACATGGCTCGGGATGCCGCGCCTGCGTCACCGCATCCGGCTGAATTGTCCGCACGCCGACGTGCGCTTTGTCATCGAACGGTCCACGCTCGAACCCAACGGCACAACCGAGGGCGCGCGCTATTTCGCACCCCGCTGGGGCTGCCATGAAGGCGGTTGGGAACAAGCCCTGAACCGCGACGACGATTTCTGCACACGGGATACCCTTTTCATCAATGGGCAGCCCCATGTCACGGGCGATCTGCAACCGCGCGGCGGTGGCGGTCCCGCCATGGACTTCGTGTATACCCCGGGGCTCGCCCTTTTCCGCTTCCGCGAGGAGATCACCCTCGTGCGCGGCTACACCGGCAAAAGCATTGGCAAGACCGTGCTGGATATCGTCGACCAATCGTTCTTCACGCCCGGTGCGGAAAAGGAAACCCCGTGGGTCTCCCTCGTCGTCGCCCTGTCGGAGAAACCGCTCACCAATGAACAGTCCCATGACCTCTGGGCACGCGTGTGGGACGCCTACTGCGGCGGCATTGAAGATAGCACCGGCGTGCGTCGGCCCGATCCGGTCCCTTCCATCATTTTTGAATCATGGAACATGCGCACGGGCCGGTTCTTTGAGCACCAAACGAAATTCCTCCGCTCCATCGCCGAGACCGGTGCCAAGCGCGTCGCCCTTCACACGCTGCCGCATCCCCACCATGGAAACAACTGCTGCGGGATTTATGATTTCACTCTCCCGGAAGCAGAAGGCGGTATGGAAGCGTTGCGGAACTACTGCGAGGCGGCGCACCGGCACGGGCTCGAAGTCTACGGCTGGGCCGCCGGACACCTGCACGTCTCGAGCCCCTTGCTGAAAGAGCATCCCGACTGGATCGTCCGTCATGAAACCCCGCGCGCCTTCGCCGCCGAAACCCATCCTTTCGGCGGCGGGTACTCCGAAATCGTGGCCATGGACTTCGCCCATCCGGGATTTCAACGCGCGTATATCGACTGGATGCTCGCCATGCGCGGGGCCGGCATCGACGGCTTCTGGATCGACTCGCTGATCAATCTTCATTTTTATGGAGTCCACATGCGCCGCCTGCCCGAACACGGCGGGCCCGGACCGCATCTCCACGGTCTCCTGCACTGCCTGAAAACCCTCTCGGAGGCGGGCCTGCGTTTTCTCACGGAAGGGATTTCGCCGCTCGGACTATCCGCCGGAAACATCGGATTCCAGCCCTTGGACTCGAGCCAGTTCATGGGTTTTCTTCTCGCCGACGCCCTCAACTGCGGTGAACGGGGACTCTACCGAACCACCTTGTGGGCGCGCGGGCGCGATCAGGCCGGGGGCAAAACGATTTCCGCCGACCGTTATTTCCGCTGTCTTGCCAACGCCGCGCCACCGGCCTTGTTCTATGATAGCTCCGACCACCGGCTCAGCGACGAATCCACCCTGCCCCTTGATCCGCCAGTCGCGATTCCCGGCTACGCCGCCATGAACCGCGCATACACCGAGGTCTTGCCGCTTTTGGGCCAGCGACAGCTCCTCGACGACGATGCCGGCGTGCTCTGGCATCCGCCGCCACCCCCGGATGCCCCCGTCCACCCGGCGCACCTCCCTCCGTCTGTTCGCGAACGCCCCGGACCGCGTGTCTTGTTCGCCTATCGCGATGGCGTTGTCCATCTGCCCTTCGCCGCCGAATGCACATGGACGGTCCATGATCCCGCCGAAAACAAGGACACTCCCCGGAAGAAAGCCGCCCGCCCCCCATCACACCCGGACACGACCGGCGGCGATCGGCCCGGCAATGGTCTTGCGCTTCCAGAAGAAGCGCGCATCCGCGAGCCCACGCCCCGCTCCGAAGCCGTCACCGCCCACCCCGTCAAGGCAAGGGGCATCTACCGCAT
>SKLD01000165.1 GCA_007123395.1 Opitutales bacterium | reverse complement strand
GAGGAAACTTGAAACCTGGCTCAACAAGCACCTGATTCCTTTTTTCCAAGACCGGACGCTGTCCTTCGACCGGGAGGTGGCACTCGCATGGGGGAGGCTCTTCGCCGAATGCCAACTGGAAGGCAGAAAACCGCCTGTGATCGACAGCCAACTGGCGGCAACCGCCCGCCTAAACGGACTGACGCTGGTCACCCGCAATTCCGGCGACTTTCATACCCTCAAGGTCGAGGTGTTGAATCCGTGGAGTTGAGGGTCTGCTCGTGAAGACCGGTTGCCTTGGCATGACTGCGATCCCCGGGAGATTCGACAAAGCCGACCTTCTGGTCACAACCGTTCACACCGCCGCGCGGGCGGTGAGGGCGGCGTCGTAGGCGCGCTTCATGCGGCGGAGGCCTTCTTCAAGTTGGGCGGGGGGGCAGCCGAAGTTGAGGCGCAGGAAGCCGGGCGTGCCGAAGGCGGCGCCGTCGCTCAGGCCGATGCCGTGTTGCTCGAAGTGGACGGCGGGGCTGCCGAGGCCGAGGGGACGCACGTCGAACCATGCGAGGTAGGTGGCTTCCATGGGGAGGGTTCCCAGCTCCGGCATTTCTTCCGCCGCGAAGGTGAAGACGCGGTCGCGGTTGGCACGCAGCACCTTGAGGAGCGCCTGCCGCCACGGTCCGCCGCGGTTGAAAGCCGCCGCGCAGGCGGTGTAACCGAAGCAATTGACCTCGGTGATCATACCGCGCAGGGCGCGCTCGAAGCGCGCGCGCAAGCGCGCGTCGGGGGCTATAATGAAGCTGCAGGTGAGGCCCGGCAGGTTGTAGGTCTTGCTCGGGGCCATGAGCGTGACGGTGATGTCCTCCACGCCGCCGAGGGCAAGGGTGGGGATGTGGCGCGCGTCATGGTCGAGAATAAGGTCGCAGTGGATCTCGTCGGAGATGAGGACGAGGCCGTGCCGCCGGCAAAACGCGACGACCGCCTCCAGTTCCTCCCGCGTGAACACACGTCCCACCGGGTTGTGCGGATTGCAGAGGAAAAACACGCGCGTGTCCGGACGCACTGCCGCCTCCATGGCGTCGAAATCGAAGCTGTAGCGCCCGTCTTTCACGGTCAGCGGCACTTGTATACAACGCCGCCCCTGATTGCCGGGCGCGGTGAGAAAGGGCGGGTAGACCGGCACGCAGGTTATGAGCGATTCGCCCCGCTCTGCGAAAGCGCGCGCAGCGGTGTTGAGCGCGGGGACAAGCCCCGGCAGCCACAGGAGCCACTCGGGCTCGACAGACAGCCCGTGGTCGCGCCGCAGGTAGTCGACCACGGCGTCGATTGTTTCGGCGGGGGGCACGGTGTAGCCGAAGACCCCGTGCCGCGTCCGCGCTTCGAGGGCCGCGAGGATCTCCGGCGCGGACGTGAAATCCATGTCCGCCACCCAAAAGGGCAGCACATCGCCCCCGGCGTATTTTCCCCACTTCAGGCTGCCCGTGCCGCTGCGGTCCGGGCATGACGTAAAGTCGTACTCCATGCTGGGAGAATCCGCCGCAACGCTGCCTTCGAGGCAATACCGGAATCCGCCAGGTCTTCGCGCCCGTGCGGATGGACGCAGGCGTGAGATCGCGAAGGTTGTCAGTTTCGGACGGCACCTTGTTGGAGTTCCGCATTTATGCGGTCCCGGCACGGCGGAGAAGCGGGCCTGATCTAAAAATCTTTGCAAAGGCCGCACCGTCCGTTCACGTTTGGGGGCAGCCATGCCGAAAGAGAGAGTCATCGCAGCAGTCGATTTGGGTGCTTCAAGCGGGCGTGTCATTGTGGGCCGGTTTTCCGGCGAGGGGCTGGTGTTGGAAGAAGCGCACCGCTTTCCCAATGGCTTCCACGAACTCAACGGAAACGATTACTGGGATGTCGGCGGCTTGCTTGCGGAGATCCGGACGGGTATCCGCGCCGCCAAGGAGCGGTTTACCGCGCTGGAAAGCGTCGGTGTCGACACATGGGGCGTCGACCACGCTCTCCTCGACGCCGGGCACCGCCTCGTTTACCCGGTCCACGCCTACCGCGATACGCGCACTGAGCCCGTCCGCGATCGCATTCTGCGCGCCGGCGACGCCGAGCACCTCTACGGTCTCACCGGTCTTCCGGTCATCAATTACAATACCGGGCTTCAGCTCACGGAGACGCTCGAAACCGCGCCTACCGTGCGCGAAGCCTGCGATCGGGTGCTCATGCTCTCCGATTACTTCAACTTTCTCCTCTCCGGTCAGGCGGTGAACGAGTTTTCCCAAGCCAGCACCTCGCAACTCCTCGACGTGCGCGGCATCGGCTATTCCAAAAAAGCCCTCGAATACTTCGGCGTTCCCGCTAAATGGTTCGAAGGTCCCGTCAGGGCCGGGTGCGGCCTCGGATCTCTGCGCGGCATCGACGGCGTGGACGGCGTCACCGTTTCGCTTGTGCCCGGTCACGATACCTCATGCGCCTTCGAAGCCATCCCGCGCGATGGCAACAGCCTCATTGTCAGTTCGGGCACATGGAACCTCGTGGGCACCATCTGCGACGCGCCCCTGCTCTCTGATGAAGCGCGCGAACTTGGCATCTCCAATGAACGTTGCGGTGATGGCGGCTACCGCCCCTGTAAGACCCTTCTCGGACTGTGGCTCCTCGAACGCACCATCCCCGCCTTTCAGAACCGGCCCGCCAGTGACGCTGAGTGGTCCGCCCTCACTCGTGCGGCGGAAAATGCCGGGACGCCTTCGACCCTTATCGATTTGGCCGACGAATCCCTCTTCAATCCCCACGATATGCGCGGTGCCATCGACGCCCAGCTCAAGCGGCGCGGCGGCACGCCGCCCGACGACCTCACGGGCTACTTCCGCCTCATCTGCGCCAGCCTCGCGCGGGGCATCGCCGATACCGCCACCAGCTTCGCCTCTATCGCAGGCCGCGAGTTCGACAACATTGTGATCGTCGGCGGCGGTTCGAAGAACACGCTCCTCTGCAAGGAACTCGCCGACGCCTCCGGCATGACCGTGACCAGCTACGCCCTCGAGGCGACTAGTGTGGGTAATCTAGGTTACCAGCTTCTTGCCCTCGGCGAGGTCAGCTCCGTAACCGCCTTCCACGACATCATCCGCCCGCGCCTCACCCAGCGGCGCTATTCCCCGCAGAAGTAAGAACGGCATCGCAGCGGTTTCCCGGAGCTGCCAAAGAAAACGCGGCGGATCTTATACAGTAGGTGAGAGACGTTGTGTCCCCACCATGCACCCCGGGACCGCCCCCGCCGACCCACACAAACTCGACGCCGCGCCCGCGCCGGTGGGCTGCCAAGCCTAAACATCAATGGAAACATCCGTCCTACGGTCCCGCCGCGACCGACTGCGGCAGCAGCAGCGTAACAGTCGTTCCCTTGCCCTCTTCACTTTCGAACTCAAGACGACCGCCCATTCGCTCGGCGAAGAGCTGACAAACGCGCAGGCCGAGACCCATGCCGCGCTCGCCTTCGGTGCCCGGCGTGCTGTCGACCGTCTCTTTGCCGATCAACGTGTCGAGGCGCGCCGCCGGAATACCCGTCCCCGAGTCCTTCACTGCCAACCTATACCCGGAATCGTCATAGTGCTGCTCCACTTCCACGGTACCGTTCTTCGGCGTGAACTTGACGGCGTTGGCAAGCAGATTGCGGACGACAAAGGCCAGCATCAGCCGGTCCGTCTCGACTGTGACCGGTTCCCCTTCGTTGAAGCCCACGTGTAGTTGCTTTTTCCCAATGTCCACCCGCAGCGAGTTGATCGACTCGCGGATGACTTTGTCGGCTACGAACATGGATGCCCTTGCAGAGAGCGGCCCGCGGTGGATCCGCGCCCACTGCAGCAGGTTTTCCAAGGCTTGGGTGAGGACTTCGCCCGCCTGCTCCAGGTCGTCCGCATAATTGCGGATGCGCTGTGGATCAAGGAAATCGGGGCGGTCGCGCATGAGGTAGACAAGCGCGTTGATCTGCGAAATCGGACCGCGCAGGTCATGCCCGAGTACGGAAAAAACCGTCTCCCGCATGCGGTACGATTCTTCGAGAGCTTCTTTGGTGCGCTCCAGTTCGCCCTCCAGCTCACGCCGCTCGGTGACGTCTTCCAAAAAAATCCGGAAGCCCCGCACCTTGCGCTCGGCATCGAAGACCGGACAATAGTGCGCGACAAACCGGGAGCGCTCCGCGTCGCGATAATAGTTTTCTTCCACGGTGAACCCCCCTTCCGCCTCCGCCGCCGCGAAGCGCTCCGCCAAGCGCATGCGCTGAGGGGCGGAGAGACCTTCCATGACGGACTCGCCGACGCGCGGCCGGAGACCGAAGTGGCGCTCGTAAAACCGTCGGAAGGCATCGTTGGCCTCCACAATCCGGTGCGAACGGTCCACCGTGAAGACCGCCCAGTTCTGAGGAAGTTCCATCCCTCCACCCGCCGTTAATGGAAAAATTCCAGCCACAGACCTCATGTTATCTACCTATTCCAAGGGAGGGTTCAAGTCCCTAATCAGTCCCCGCCCCCCCCCCGCGCACGCGATTCAAAATTACGGGGTCGGCATCGACGCGCGCCCGCGTTCGAGAGTCCTTCCTTTGTGCGGTCCTGGCGCGCTGGCGGAGGCGATGGGTTGCTGACCGGCTAAGCCCCCCCCCGACTGAGTTCGCCGAAGTCCGGAACCCGCTCCTGCAGGTTCCCCGTAATCTTTCTTATCTATCTCACAAATAAATTTGTTGATCAAATTTTAATCTCACAGTCATAACACTTGACAAAAGCAGCTCGGAGATAAATTATATGACAGCCTGCGCGGGGATTCGGCTGCGGGGCCTATTCGGCGCGGATTTCAATGCGCTCGATGGCGGTGGCCCGGCGGGTGGCCGGGTCGATGTCGATGACGACGCCGCAGATGCGGACATCGCCTGCGGCGACGGGAAAGCGGCGGGGCATACCGTCGCTCATGCGGGCGAGGATAGGGGCGATCTCGCGTCCGAGGACGCTTGTGTAGGGTCCGCTCATACCAACATCGGTGATGTAGGCGGTGCCTCGCGGAAGGACGCGGGCATCCGCGGTGGGCACGTGTGTATGGGTGCCGATGACGGCGACGGCGCGCCCGTCGAGAAACCACCCCATGGCGATCTTCTCGGAAGTCGTCTCGGCATGAAATTCGAGGAAGACGGCGTCGGCCTCATTATTCAACCGGTCGAGCCATTCCTCCACGGCGCGGAAGGGGTGGTCGGCATCGACCTTCATAAACTGCTTGCCGAGGAGGGTGAAGACCGCGAGCCGGAAGCCGTCTTTTTCAAGGATGAGGTGCGTGCGTCCGGGGCAGGCGTCGGGCAGGTTGGCGGGACGGCAGACGTGTTCGAGGGCACTGATCTCGCGGTCGAACCCGCGTTGGTCCCAGCAATGGTCGCCGAGGGTGACGGCGTCAACGCCGGCGGCGGCGAGGTCGCGGGCAATGGAGGCATTGAGCCCGGAACCGCCTGCGGCGTTTTCGGCGTTGGCCACAACCCAGTCGGCGCCGAGGTCCCGGCGCAAGCGGCGAAGGCGGGCGATGACGGCCCCCCGGCCCGGCCGTCCAACGATGTCTCCGAGGAAAAGCAATCGAGGCATACGCGACAGAGCACTTCAGGGAGGGCAGAGGCGCAAGCCACATCGCAAAAGCCGTGCCGCAAGGCAGCGCGCCCGCCTCCTCGCTAACACGCAGGTTCCCTGAACGGCCGCGCTTTACGCGGCGTCGCTGCTGTTGCCGTTGGCTTGCCAGCGAGACCGCAGAGCCCACACAACACGCACGTCGGCAATCAACGCTTTGAGCACTTTTGGTTTGATGCTTTGTTTGGGGTCATCGCCGATACCGCTGATGGGATCGACATGCGTTTCGATGATTAGCCCGTCGGCCCCGTAGGCGATGGCCGCGAGCGAGGCGGCGGGGACGTAATTCGCCCGCCCGACGGAGTGCGAGGGATCGAAAACGACCGGTGCCCACGACTTCTCCTTAAGCAATGGTGCGACAGCCTCGTCAGGATGGTTGCGGTAGCCGTCGAGCATGGGCATCGTCCCACGCGGGCAGAAGATGACGTTCGGGTTGCCGTTTGCCACGATGTACTCCGCCGCCGCGATGAATTCGTCGATCGGCCCCATGTGGCGGCTGCGTTTGAGGAGGACGGGGATGCCCGGTTCGGCCGTCTGCCTGCCTACTTCGGCAAGCAACGTGTAGTTGAGGGCGTTGCGCGTGCCGATCTGGAGCATGTCCACTTCTGCTTCCACGGCGAGTCTCAGTTGTGCCTCGTCCATAACCTCGGCGATGACGGGCAGACCCGTGCGCTCCCGCGCCTCCAAGAGAAAGCCGAGCGATCTCACTGTGCCCTGGAAGCTGTGCGGCGAAGTGCGCGGCTTCCAGACCCCGCCGCGGATGACATGCGCCCCTGCCTCCTTGACTGCCGCGGCGGTCTCGAAAAACGCGGCGCTATTGTCCGGGTCGATGGTGCAATGACCCGCAATCACAAGTGGTTCCTGCCCCAACTCCACGCCGCCGATTTTCATGCGGTGCCGCGATAGATCGGAGCGGCGGTCCATGAACTTGTAGATCGACTCCATCCGGTCGACCCGGTCGACGTAAGACAGACCGAGAAGCCGGTTGACCATAGTCTCGCTGCGTTCGTCGCCGATGATGGCGTAGATCTGCCGGTGCGCTCCGTGGATTACCTGGATTTTACAGCCGAACTCACCGACGATCTGCTCGATCTCGGCCAACTGTTTGTCCGTCAGGACGGGGGCTTTGGAAATAATCATGGTTTTACTTCAGATAAAAAAAGTTCCTCAATGGAGCCGCCGCACGGCAATGGCAACGCCGGAAACCGGCCCGCACCAAGGTGTGCAGTTGTTTCCGGGAACCGACTTCAGCGGAAGCACGTTCACGTATTGTATTCAATGGCGTTGCCGTGAGGCGTTCGGCACAATCATCGCTCGGAGCCGATGAAGCGGCGGACTGTGGGTTGCCACGAGTCGGATTCGGTGACGCGGAGGAGTTCGAGGTTGATTTCGTCCTGCAGCGGGAACCCTCGCCGTAATCCGATGGCGTGGAAGCCGATGCGGAATTCATTGTCGAGGACGATAATGTCGCCGGGAAACTCGTTGCGGACGAAGTAGCGCAGGAGTGAAGCATCGTTGACGAAGCCGTCGAGTTCGCCGGCGGCGACGGCGCGCAACCCGGCGCGGGTGCCGGGGTAGGCACGGTGGGCGATGCCTTCATGGGTGAGGAAATTCTCTGCCTGTGACCCGGCGACAACCCCGACCCGCGCTCGATGGAGGTCGTTGAATGACGAGATGCGCGGTGCGATGGTGCTCACCGTGAGAGCGGAGGCAATGGCACCCGTGAAGACGGAAATGAGGAGGATGGAGGCGAACATCCAGCAGAGCCCGATAAACCGCCCCGGCACGGTGACGGGTGCTTTGTCCCCGTAGCCGACGGTCGTCATTGTCACCGCGCTCCACCAGAATCCGCTCCCGATCCCCTCGACGGTGGACCCGCCGAACTGCTCCGCGTTACCGCGGCGTTCCGCCAGCCACACGAGAAAGCCGATCCCCGCGAGGAGGAGGGCGAGACCGCCCACTGCCGCGACGAATTGCCACGTCACCAAGCGCTCAATGATTGCGAGGAAAAGCGACTGTTCGGCGGCACGCGTCGCTACACTCAGGCCACCGCTCAGAAAAGTGTGGGAGAAATTCATGAATTCCTCGCGTTCGGAGGTGACCACCAAGGCTGCCGCGCCAATGTCGAGATCGCCCTCGCGCAGACTGTCCAAAAGCCCGCTAACGGTCGTGGGATACACTTCGTATTCAAGCCCGAGGCTCCGCGCGATGTCCTCCCACAGTGTCACTGTCAGTCCTGTCCATGAACCGTCGGGCGCTTGGTAGGAAAAGGGGGGCGAATCCGTCACTCCCACACGCACGGGAGCTTTTGTTTTGCCCGCTTCGTCTGCCGAGGCGGTCGTCAGAGCGAGCAGGCAGAAAAATGCCAAGGCGCGGATGAGGGCAGTTTGCATCAACATATCAAGGTGCGCCCACGATGCCCCGGGGCCGGTGCCCCGTGCAACCCCCTTTTTCCTGTTCCGGCCCGATCGCCTGCCAATGTCCGCGCCTCACCGCACGGGCATCATCTCTGTGTCTGGTGTTTGGTCACAAAGCGGCAGCAGAACTGCGCGGACGATTGATTGACAGTGGGACGGCGGTCAGCGCACGGCGTACTTTTGGAGGACTTCAAGATCGATGAATTCGCGCACACTGGCGTGGGTGGCTTCGAGTTTGACAGGCGGAGCGACGCCGACTTCGAGAGCTTCGATCCATCGTCCGAGGCAGAGGCACCAATAGTCGCCGGCTTTGAGACCGGGGAACTGGTATTCAGGCACGGGCGTGGAGAGGTCGTTGCCCATGCGGGCGGAGAACTCGAGGAATTCGTCGGTCATGCGCGCGCAAATGACATGCATGCCGCGGTCTTCGCCGCAGGTATCGCAGGTGCCGGTGCGGAAGAAGCCTGTCATAGGGTCGGTGCTGCAAGGCACGAGCGGATTGCCGAGGATGTTGCGGGCCATAAGTATGTATCGCTTTAGTTGATTTGAATGCCGCGGCGGTGCAGTTCGCGCCGGATGAGGGCGGCGATGGGGGTTCCGGGGTGGGTTTCGGCGTACTCGCGCAGGATGTTGATGCCTTCACCGCGGCCGCGGGAGGCGAGCAGTTCCACGGCGGTGCGCTGAATGACGGGATCGCTGTCGCGTAGGGAGCGGGCGAGAAGCCGGTTCGCTCCGGGGAACCCGCGTCGGTGCAGTTCGCGCAGGGCGCGGGCGCGCAGGCCGGTGTCTTCGTCAAGCACGAGGTCGAGGAGGGAGTCAAACGCATCCTCGGGCGCGAGCCCGCCGGAGAGGGTCACGGCGAGGTCTCGGAACTCTGAGTGGCGGCTCTCGGCGAGTTCCCGCACGAGCACCGGGGTGGCGCGATTGAGCTGCATTTGGAGGGAGTTGACGGCTTCGCGCCGCACCGTTTGCGAGGGTTCATTGGCGACGCGGCGAATCCATCCGCGTTCATGAAAAAAGGCTTCGTGGCGCACGAGGGCGCGGACCGCCTCGGACCGGGCGGTTGGCGGACCTTCGTCGAGAATGCGCGCGAAGAGCGGTGGCGCTTCGCCGCCGAGGCCGGAGACGGCGGACATGAGGGAGCGTGTTTGCTCGGTGGAGAGCGCGCCCTCGGCAAGGCGGTCGATGAGGGCGGCGGCGTGGGCCGGATCGGGGCTGAGCTGGAGGAGGGCGAGCCGCGCTTCGACAGCGACGGCTGGAGATTCATCGTCCGCGAGCTGCCCAAGGAGCGGTATCCCCGCATCCATCCGGTGTTGGGCGATGACGCGGGCGAGCTGCTGCCTCAGGGCGGGCTCCGGATCGCGGGAGAGGTGCGTGGCGGCGTCGAGAAAGGCGCCGCGCGGATTGGCTCCGGGGGCAAGACCGAGAGCGGCGGAGCGCACTTGCGCGTCCTCGTCGGAAAGGAGGCGAAGGAGCACTTCTCCGTCCGGGCGCCGGGGCAGCATGGGATAGGCGGCGAGAAGGTTGCGGCGCACGATGACCTCGGGATCTTCGAAAGCGTCGATTATGGCGCGCCTTGAATTTGCATCGATCCCGGCGGCGCGCGCGTCCGGGCCGGCACCGAAAGGCTGGCGGACGAACATGGATTGTTGCAAAAGGATGGGGAGAGAAAAGGAGACGTGGCGGCGGATCTCGGCGTCTTCGTCGCCGAGGGCGCGAAGAAGGGCGTTGACGGCGTCGGGCGCAAGGAAGGTGCGGTCTTCGAGCAAAGAGACAACGGCGGCGCGGCGCACGCGCACGGCGGGATCGTCGATGGCTTCGATGACCGCTGCGCGCGCGCGGCGGTCGCGGTATTTGCCGAGGAGCATGGCCGCGCCGACGCGAAGATCTTCATTGTCCGAGGCGAGGTCCTCGAGCCCGCGGCGAATGGTCTCTTCACGCTCGTCGTCGGTCTCGTGCTCCGTGGCTTCTGTCTGGGGCGTTTG
The DNA here is from genome assembly GCA_007123395.1 of Opitutales bacterium. Taxonomy (GTDB): domain Bacteria; phylum Verrucomicrobiota; class Verrucomicrobiia; order Opitutales; family Oceanipulchritudinaceae; genus SLLG01. Next base: position 1,766 of record SKLD01000165.1, on the reverse strand, counting down.
CGGAAAAAGCTGGATGCGTTGTTGCGGTTGGGCGGCCGCCGAGACAGCGAGAACGGCGGCAAGCGCGGTCAGCACGAGAGCGCGGAAGCGGTTTATTAAAGGCTGTTGCATCATTGCGAGACGCGGGTGTCGGTTACGAAGTGAATTTTCCTTCTGTGCTATACTTTGTGCGCGGAATGCGGCGATGTGCAACCTTCGCACGAATCGTATAGGCTGTAAAACGAGGGCGCGGCATGGTTTGAGTGCAGCAAGTCCGCGCGATGGGACTTGCGCGGCGGGAAGTGCCGCCGCATGAATACCTTCCGTTACTTCGATGCTATCATGGCGGCTTTTGATGAACAAGTATTGCGGGAGTACTTCGAGGCGCACGGCGTCTTCGTGCGCGCGGAGCGGCGGCGGCCCGCTTCCCGGCGGAAAGGTACGGAAGAGACGCTTGACTTCCATATTTTCAATCCCCAAGCGGCTGCAGATCCGGCGGGGTTTGTCTGGTTTTCGAGCGACTTGCGCGCCGTGCGCGAGGCGCGGGTGTTTATCCGTCCGTGGCACCGCGAGACGGGCTTTTCCGCGCGGATGCTCGCGGGGCGTCCGGCGGAGTTGGCGAAGTTTCTCCAGTCGAAAGTGGTGAGAGTGCTCGGGGATGTGTTGGAGGGCACGGGCAAGGACGTGCCGCGCGTACTCGTGCTCCCCGCCTTTCCCACGGCGGAGCCCCAGCGGACGGAGTGCGCCCGCGAACTGCGCTCGGGCGGGGTGGACGCGGTGCTGTCTTTCCGGTCCATCCTCGACGATGTGTTGCAGCGCGTGGACCTCGGGCAGGCCTACACGAAAACCGGCTTTATGGAAACGCTGCGGGTCCTCAAGAGTTATGATTTGCTGCGCGAGCCCCAGCTGGGTTTGTTCAAGGGATGATGATGATGCGCGTTGGGACGGAGGTGTGCCGGTGAGCGGCAGAGAGACAACGGGCGCGGTCCACGCGACGGCAGTGGTGCACCACGCCGTGCGGATGGGCGGGAGAGTCGTGATCGGCCCGTATGCCGTGGTGGAAGACGGTGTGGACTTGGGCGATGGCGTCGTCCTGGCGGCGCATGCCGTCGTGCGCAGCGGCACGGTCCTCGGCGCGGGCACATCGGTCGGGGAGCACGCTGTCATCGGGGGTTGGCCGCAGGATCTGAAGTTCGACCCCCGGACCCCGAGCGGCGTGCAGGTGGGCGTGGGCGTGACTTTACGCGAGGGAGTGACGGTGAACCGCGCGACGAGCGAAGGCGCCTTCACTGAGATAGGTGACGGCGCGTTTCTCATGGCCGGAGCGCATGTCGGGCACGACTGCGTGCTAGGGAGCAACGTCATTCTCGCCAACAACGTGATGGTCGCGGGCTTGGTGCATATCGGCGATTTTGTCTTTGTCGGCGGCGGGGCGGCTTTTCATCAGGGCGCGCGGGTTGGCGAGGGTGCCATGGTCAGCGGGCTCTCACGTATGTCGCGGGACGTTCCGCCATTTACGATGGTCGCCGAACGCGACGAGGTCGTGGGCCTTAACCTTGTGGGGATGCGGCGGCGCGGGTTCGTGCGGGACGCCGTGCGGGAGATCAAAGAGGCCTACCGGCGGGTCTACGGAGGAGCGGGCAGCCGCCGCGCGCGGGCGGCGGAGGCGTTGGACGCGCGCCCGTGGCTCAGCGCGGAGGCGCGGGGTTTTCTGGAGTTTTTCGCGGAAGGCAAGCGCGGCTTTGTGCAGCCGAGAAAGCATGGAGAGGCCGATGCCGGCGAGTAAG
>SKLD01000280.1 GCA_007123395.1 Opitutales bacterium | reverse complement strand
CGGGGACAGGTTCCGAGGAGCGCAGCGACGACATATCGAAGATCATGTCCCCTCTCCGGTGCGTGCTCCGCTTCTCAGGCCCGCAGGGGAGCGGATAGGCTCGCCGCTTTTTCGCCGATTTCGCGGACGGCAGCTTCCGGGTTGTCGCGGTTGCGGGCGATGCAGTTGACCAGCGCGCTGCCGACGATCACTCCGTCGGCCACACCCGCTACTTCTTTGGCCTGTTCGGGGGTGGAGATGCCGAAGCCCACCGCTACCGGCAGGTCCGTGTGCGCCTTGATGCGCTTCACGGCGTGGCCGAGGTTGTCGGCGAGCGTTTTGCGTTCGCCCGTTACGCCCTCCTGCGAGACGTAATAGATGAAGCCGGTCGCCGCTGCCGCAATCACGGGAATGCGTGCGTCCGGGGTTGTCGGGGCGACGATGAACACCGTCTTCACGTCGTGCTTTTCGCAGGCCGTGCGGAAATCGTCCGCTTCTTCCGGGGGCAGGTCGAGGACGAGGAGACCGTCCACCCCGGCTTCCTTTGCCCGCCGTACATACGCCTCCACCCCTTGGCTGAAGACAAGGTTGTAGTAAGTGTAGAAGATGATCGGCGCCTCCGACTCGGCGCGGAGCGTTTGCACGAGGGCGAGCACCTTTTCCTGGGTCATCCCCGCCTCGAGCGCCCTCTGCGCGGCGTGCTGGTTGGTCAGCCCGTCGGCAAGCGGGTCGGAGAACGGCACGCCCAGTTCCATGAGGTCGACGCCGTTGGCAAGGAGGGCGCGACACACGTCGGCGGAGGCCTCCGGTGTGGGGTCTCCCGCACAGACATAGGAAATGAATATTGCGCGCCCCTCGGCGCGGCCACGGGCAAAAGCATCGGCGATGCGGTCCATTGCGCCAAACGAGCAAATTCCCTCCGCCGAAACAACACCCAAATCGGTTGCCCGCACCGGCACCTTGGCTGTACGGCCCGTGAATCCGCCGCACTACCTCCGAAAAAAGGTTGCCTTCCGCAGGATGATTACCTCAACGTCGCATCTCTTAAGTTCGACTCCCGGAGAGATGGCTGAGTGGTCGAAAGCAACGCTTTGCTAAAGCGTCGTACCTCAAAAGGGTACCGAGGGTTCGAATCCCTCTCTCTCCGCCATTCTCCCCCGGGCGCGCCGTGCGTTGGGCACTTCGAAAACTTGGGAGCGCGCCGGGGGGCGGGCCGTAGCGGTTTTGACATCTGGCGGAGCAGGCCCACATTCGGCGGTGTGAAAACCTCGAAACGCCCCCGCCAAAGCCGTTTGCGCACCACCGCGCGTATTCTCGATGGGGCGCGTGCGGCGCTGGTCGAGCACGGATGGCAGGGTTGGGGCATCAACGCCGTGGCGGCGCGGTCCGGAGTGCAAAAAGTCCTTATCTACCGCTATTTTGAAGGCATGGAAGGACTCTGCTCCGCCCTTGCGGCGGAGGCGGTCATCTTCCCGGCGCCCGCAGGGGATGATCCGGCGGAGTCCGCTTCCGCCGAGGACCTGCTGCGCGCCGCGGGGGAGCACTGGGAAGCGGACTCCTTCGCCGCCTACCTTGCCCGACTGCGCGCCATTCTGCCGGCTGCCCATCCCTTCGCGGGTTCTTTCGACCGCCAGCGCGCCGCCTTTACCGCTGCCCTCGCGGCGGCTCTCCGCAGGGAGGGCCGCGATCCCGCCGAGGCCCCCGCCCACACCGCCCTGCTTCTCGACTTCACCCGCCCCGGCAACACCCCCGTCGCCGACCGTCTGCCGACGACCCGTCCGTCCGCAGCCGAAGAGGAACTGCCGGTGGAGTTGCTGTAGGGGGGCAGAGATAATCGCGACGACGAACCATTTGCCCGATGCATCAAGGTTCATCCATGTTCAATTGGAAATACCCTGCGGGTATTATTGGCGTAACGATCACGGGCTTGGTCGTCTTCGCAATGATAGATGAGAAGGAATACATCCTTCCGCCCGATCCCAGTCTCTTCAGTAGACCGACTGCCGAGGCTGCGGAGGGATATGATCTTCTGCTGGAGTTTGCCGCCGGCTTTCGTATCCCGCGCGACTTGTCATACGAAATCGACAAACTGAGCCACTTGGACATCCCGCCGCGATCCGCTGAACTCACTGGACAAACAAGCGATTGGGATCACGCGCCGGAACAGTATTGGGACGCCCTTTCGCACCGCTTCAAAATTCTGGAAGAGATTCTTCAGTTTCCGGAAATCGGCGACCGTGGGCTCTCCCTCGAAGAAACCCGCAATCTGGATCTGTCGGGCATGCAGTCGATCATCCAGATCACTCTCTTCATGGCAAAGAGCACCGATCCGGAGACCGCAGCCTACGCGACTGACCGACTATTGGACCTTCACACGGTCTTTCAGCGGGCGTTGCCGCATGCCAGAACTCTCCTCCAGTACCTAGTGACAGAGGGGCTTCTTGATTATCTGCGAGTCGGACTGGATGGGCTCATTGTCCATCTTGAACCCGGACAAAGGAAGGCATTCCGGAACCAGCTTCTCCGCTCGCCTTCACATGTTCACTCCCTGGAAGACGCGGCATTCGCTGACTATGCCGTTATTGCACATGAGTTCTGTAATATGATAAACACCAACAATAATCTTCGGCGAAGGTTCTTCTTCCACAAGAAGCGCACGCTCAACACGAAGGCACGGTTCCTCATAGCGCACTTCGAAAGCCTGTGCGACTACGACATTGACGGGCTTTTCGAACTCCACGCGGAGGTCGAACGGCGCCTGCATTTACGGCGGTTGCGGAATCTTGGTGGAGTAATGTTCGTTCGACAGTTTATCGTTAACAGATTTCTTTTGGACGGCTCCCTCGATGCACTCGAGGGCGACGCCCGCCGCGAAGCGCTTCTTCAAAAGCTGTCTGCGGATTGAGGCTGGCTCCGGGGTTTGTCGGCTTTCCGGTCGGGCGATAAGTCCGTCCGTCCAGCGGAAGCTGCGGCGGGCCGGCTCCGGATTTCCGCCTGCCCCCCGCGCCACCCCCAAGATGGGATTGCGCCACGGCGGGACGCCAACCCGTCATCGTGGCCGGGCGGCTCCCCAGAGTGGTGCAGCGCAATAGGACCGTCGGCTTCAGCCGATGCCTGCGGCGGCGGGGGCACGGTCCCGGCGTCGGCGGGGAGCGGAGAAAGCTCACGCTCCTTCTTCGGTGCGGCGGGTGTGCTCAAGTAGCTGCCAGACCTCTGGTCGG
>SKLD01000427.1 GCA_007123395.1 Opitutales bacterium | reverse complement strand
CGCTCGCGCAGCGCCTCGGTATGGACCTGTTTGGGTACACGACGCCGGACGGGCGCGGCATCCGTCCGGCCCTGGACTGGGCCCTCCCCTACTTCCTCAACCCATCCTCGTGGCCGTACCAGCAGATCAATGAGTTCCAACCGGGCAAGTGCGTGGCACACCTCTATCGGTTTGCCCGCGCCTACGGGGACCCCGCCCTCATCGAAACCGCCCGGCAGCTTCAAGGGTGGGAGAAAATATCGGCCTATACCTTGCTTACGCAATGTCAGTATGAATAGCAGAGGCAGCCTTCGGGGGGGTGTTTGCGGCGCCTGTCACGCCGATCCTCCACGCGCACGGCGAAATTGAACGGCCGAATAGATGGACGGGCGAAGCGATCCCACCGTTGCCGTTCGGGCATTGGGCGGGCGGTGAAACTGCCCGCCTGCGTCTTGCAGCCGAAAAACCTCGTGTTAGAAGAATGCGGGATTAGGGGGCGCCGATGTTGACGATGAGGCGGGCAAAAAAATCCTCGTCGGAGGCCATTGCGGACCGTTTGAATTTCACGGCCACCTCCGAGACGGGGGATCCTTCGGTGACATCGATAATGATGTTCTCGCCATCGTGGACGGCTGTGGTCCAGGCGGTGAAGTCGGAGGTGTAGTCGACGACGATGGCGGTGTCCGGGTCGGCGGCGGCGCGGTTGTTGCGGTTGAAGATGAAAATGAAGTGATCGGGATCGCTCGTAAGGTCGAGCCGGGGCAGAAGCGCGGTGGCGTCTTCGAGCAGGCCCCCGGCCCCGAGGACCCATGCGAGCCCGTTGGCGATGCCGTCACCGCTGCTGTCGGCCTCGGGCGCGGCACCGCCGGACCAAACGCGGAACGATGCGCTGGCGCCGAGGTAGGCAAGGACGAGACGGGTTCCGTCGTCGCAGATTTCCAGATCGTAGCCGGCGATGGGTTCATGGAGGGTTGGCATGCCCGTGATCCCGCCGGTCGCCGTTATGAGAACGTAGTCGGAGGAACCATCGGCCTCACCCACAATCCTCACCGTGCCGGTGCCGAGGTCTACGGAGGAACTGGAAACGGCGGGAGCGTCGAGGGAGAACGCGAGGGAGGCACCGTCGGCGACCGTAATGGGCGAGGCCATGCCCGCACCGAAGAGGGCGAGCGTGCCCTGATTGACTTCAGTGGGCCCGGTGTAGGCGTTTGCGGCATTGAAGACCGTCGTCCCCGTGCCCGACTGAACGACTGAACCCGAACCCCCGATGCCGTTTCGGCTGAAGTCGATGCCTTGGGTGATTGTATCGCTCCGCCGGAACTCAAGGACGCCGTTGTTGAGGATATTGCTGTTGGGCAAAAGGGCTCCGGTGGTTCCGCCGTTGCCGATGCGGAGCGTGCCGTCGAGGATCGTGGTCCGGCCCCTGAAGAGGCTCGCGCCGGTGAGCACCCATGTGCCCCCGCCGGACTTGGTCAAGCCGACCATGCCGCTGCCATTGTCGACGATGCTGCCCGCGACAACGTTGTCTCCCGTGTTCGAGCCGCCCAAGGTGATGATGCGGTTGGAGGCGGTGTTGGAGGCGGCGATATTGAACCCGGCATTCGTGAGCGTGAGGGTGTGGGCGGGATCGGCGTTGTTGTTGAGGATCGTTCCGGCGCCGCTCCCGGTTTCGTTGGAACCGATCCGGAACCGGCGGTCGGTGACTTGGGGGGATGTGGAGCCGGTGAGTTCAAGGGTCGAACTACTGGCTGCGGCCCCGAGCTGGATGAGACCTTCAGGGGCGTTGGTTGGCGCACCCGCGGCAGAGGGGGTGCCGTCGGCATTGCCGATGCTGTTGATTTTCAAATGGGCGGCGCCGGAGTCGTTGCCGATGTTCAGGGGGCCCGCGAAGGTATTTTGACCGGTGAGGACCATGGTGCCCGCTCCGCCGATGGTGCGCGTGCCGCTTCCGGAAAGAACGGATGTGATCGTATGGGTGGAGTTGGCGGCGGGTAAATCGATGATGCGGTTGCCGCCCATCTCGATCTCACCGCCCGCGAGGGTAATGTCGCCCGACGCCGCGCCGAAGATGAGGTTGCCCGCACCCACGGTGCCGGAGACGGTGATGGTGCCCGCACCGAGGCCCCTATCGTTCGTCCCGAAGAAAAGCGTGTCGGGGGAAACGGTAGTGACTTCTTCAGGCATAACGTTTCCGACCGCGGATGTGCTCCAGCCCTGGGTGGCGCTGCCGACGGTGGGCTCACTCCAAACCCCTTGGGCATCGCCGAAGCCGGCGGCGGCTCCGTTGCTGTCCCAATAGTAGGTCTCGGAAGGGCCTTCCCCCGGTCCGGAGGACACACTCCGGTGAGCGCCGCTGATGAAGATCAAGCCATCATGGGGAATGGACTGGCCCGCTTGGGAACCGCGGTACATGCCCCAGCGGAAGCTAATGCGGTTGTCCACGGCCTCCTGGTAGAAGCCGGTCGTCACCTGAACCCAATCCGCGTCCACGCCCGGAATCTTCTTGAAAACCTCATACTCAAAGCCGTTGGCATAAACGCGGAAGCTGATGGACCGGCCCACCATGTCGGTCGCGATGGTGATGTTGCGCGGTAGACCCGGAATATCGCGTCGTCGGTTGAAGGTAACGTTGCCTGTGCTGGTCATCCGAAGATGAAAGGGCCAGAGCTGCCCGCCCTCGTGGAAAAGCTGGAAAATGGTGGACGAGAGCGGCTCCACAAAGGTGTAGGTGCCCTCCCACACGGCCCATGTGCCCGGTTCGACGGCGAAGTGCGGAAAAAAGGCCTCAATGCGTCCGGGACTGCCGTCCTCGCCGATGCCGCCTCGAACGTTTTGCTCGCCCTCGAAGAGCCGAAATATCTGGACGTTGCCGTCCTCCTGATACCAGCGGGTCCAATTGGGGAAGGCGCCGCGCTGGATGGAGCCATTCATCTGCGTGTGGATGCGGATGTCCTGCGCAATGGGACCATGGGGACCGATCTGCGCCTCAAGGTAAGGATGGTTCACCTCGATGGTGGAGCCAAGGACCGGCCCAGGGTGGAAGCGCACACCCACCACGATCGTCCCGTCGGCCACCAACTCCGCGAAGGAACGGTCGGTGCCGATCTGGGTGTAGAAGTCACTCGGGCTGTTCGCCGCGAGCTTGGGCACAAGGACGCAGAAGAGGGTCAGGGAGAGGAGGCGAACCGTCTTTAAAGAAGACAATGCGGGAAGGTTCATTGTGGGCCGGGTGTTGCCGACGGCATTCGGGCCGTCGTAGACGAGTAAATGGATTGTTTGGGTGTAGTTATGGTTTCGGAATAGGTTCGGGTTACCGCTTCCAAAAGCCTATGAAAACTCATCTTGGCGCAGGGGACAACAGGTCAAGCGCCGACGATGGACAAGGCTTTCAACCGTTGAAAGGAGGGCTTTGTCGTCGGAGGCCCCCGAGCTAAACGGGATGCCTCGCTGAAGCTTCAGCCTACGCTCTGCCGCCGCAGCGATGTAGCGTGACGGTGCGGCGGGCGCCGGCCGGGTGGACGCGGAAACGCCGCGACCGTACGTGCCTCGCTGAAGCTTCAGCCTACGCTCTGCCGCCGCAGCGATGTAGCGTGACGATGCGGCGAGCGCCGGCCGGGCGGACGCGCCGACGCCGCGACCGTGCGGGCCTCGCTGAAGCTTCAGCCTACGCTCTGCCGCCGCACCAAAGTAGCGTGAAGCTTTAGCGAGCGCTGACCGTGCAGCCGCGCCAACGCCGCGACCGTGCGTGCCTCGCTGAAGCTTCAGCCTACGCTCTGCCGCCGCAGCGATGTAGCGTGAAGCTTCAGCGAGCGAGCGGCGGACTGGGCGGTCGGATGAAGTGGAGGAAAAACACAAACTCTTCCGGGGGCGGGCCGAGACAGCGCAACGCCTCCTCCACGGCGTCGGACTTATGCGGGTACATTTCGCGGGCAACCGTGAGAACCTCGCGGATGTATCCGGTCTGCCAAGCGGTCACTTGCTCATAGGGCCAAGCATCGGGATCGCACACATAGGGAAGGGCAAAGGCGAGCGCGGCGGCGATGGACCCGCCCTCCTCCCCTTCATATCCGAAGAGGTCCACGCCGACGTGGCGCGCCAGCAGACCGAGCCGCACAAAGTGGCGCAAATTCTCCGTCGTGTAACTCCACGAGCGCGTACGGGCGATCTCCAGCGGTTGGCGGCCGTCCGCCGCAATGTGCGCCACGATCCGGGCGGTCGTATCTTCTTCGAGGATAATCCGCGCGAGGTGCGTCCGGCCCGTGTAGAGAGCAAGACTCACCGCCTGCAGGTCGAAAGCGCTTCCATGATTATTCCGCGCCCTGCGCTCGTGGCGGCCGTGCGGATGGGCCAGGAGCCAGTCGAGAAAGTCGTTCATCCACGCGCGCATGGCGCGTGCATCGTCCGCGCTCCACGCATCGGAAGCTTCCAATAGAAGCAGCGCGTCGACGAGAAAGACAAAGACGTGCGTGTCGATGATGCCGGTGCCGCGCCCGGGAACGCGCCCGGGAATGGCCTGGGCGTGGTTGAGGTTCGGGCGCATGTGCGTCGCCTCGTCGAGAAACCACACCCGCACAAGGCGGGCCGCGTGCTTGGCAAAGCGTTCCTCGCCGGAAAGGGTGAAGGCATAGGCGAGCGTGCGGACATCGCGCACCATGTTGTGGAGCGGATCGCGGTCGGACACCCGGTCGCGCTCGGGATTGAACTCTCCGTCGCGGCGGATGTAGGGCAGCCCGTCCTCACTCTCCGGATCGGGCCACCAATAGGGTCCCGTGCTGTAGTAGTCGTGCGGGTTGCCGCTCGCCGCGGCGGACTCATTGAAGGTGACCGAGTAGACGGTGTCGGCGGCAAGGATGGCCTCCGCGCGCTCCCGCAGTGCCAGCCACGCCTCCGCCAACGGTCCCTCCCCGGCGGCCACGGCCTCGCGCGCCTCCGCCACGCGTGCGGCATAGAGGAGGGTCAGGCCGTCGCGCGGGGCGTCGTTGCCCGGTGCATACGGTGCCAACACGGCGAAGACGATCATCAGGATCGTCGCTTGGATTTTCAGCGTTCTCATGTTCATCAAAAAAGTGACTGTCGGGCAGGGTCCGTAAGATGGGCTACAATACCACAGGGGCGATTCCTCGTTACCCGCAACCCCGGTTGACCATTGTAATGGAGACCTCGCAGGGACCTGCCCGCCGCCCGCTGCGGCGGGGTGGCGGCCTTGGCAAAGGCAAGGAAACCGGCGTTGTCGGACGGTGCCGTTAAAGACCGACGCATTCAAGGAAGGCATGCTGGCCGGAATGCCCGAGCGCTTCGTCGAGCGGCGCGAGGTAGGGATGCCATTGCTTCTCCCATTCGAGGCTGAGCACACCGTCAAACCCGTCTTGCCGCAAAATCCGCGCGAGATCGCCAAGCGGAAACTCCCCGTCGCCCGGCAGGACGTAGGTGAACGGATGCCGCGCCGAAGGTTCGCTCACGCTGTCCTTGTAATGGATGTGCGGAACATGCCCGCGAAGCGCTTCCCAAGTCACGTCGACGGCTTCGCCGGCCTTGCGCCACGTGTGGTGGGCGTCCCAGAGGATGGGTATCTCAATTCCCGCCGCGTCCCACAGCGCGCGGCAGTTCGCACCGGTGCAGAGAGCGTCGTGCGTCTCCACCATGATATCCACCGTCCAACCACGCTTCTCGCGCTCGGCGCGCCACCAGCGGACCGACTCCACCGCTTCCGCGATATACTCCGCCGGGAGTGGTGAGACGAAAGCGCCGCCGTCAAACACCCGCACATACCGCGCGCCGATACCCTCCGCCCACTCGGCGAAGGCGAGGAGTTCCTCGCGCGCGCCCTCCCGCGAACCTGCGAGCTTGAAGGAACTGTCGAGGGAAACGATCTCCACTCCCGCCTCGGCAGCGTATTTCCGTAGTGCGGCGGGATCGCCGTGTTGCTCCCGGAAGAGCGCGGGCAAGTCCATGCGGCCTTCAAGGGCACGGATTTCAACGCCGCCGAGTTTGTGCCGGTGCATAAGGGCGAAGACCTCCGCAAGAGTGAGTTCGGGGCATCCAAGGGTCGAAAAAACCGCCCGGAGCCGTGAAGTTTGGGTTGACGAAGCCATTCTTCAATCGGTTAATACTTATTAACCGAATGGCAAGGAAAATCCGCTCCGGCGGACGATTTCTCTTCCCGCCGCCGTCAGGCCTTCGATCACAACACCCATCCGCACCGTCTACACGGTCAAAACACACATGAGAAAAAACACCTCCGTATACCCCTCGAATCCCTTCCGCGCCGCTTTTCCGTGGCTGCCGCTGCTCGCCATCCTCGCGGCACCCTTTGCCGGGGCCGTGACCTTGGTCGACTCACCCAACGCCCTGCGCACGGCGATGACGACGGCGGCCCCCGGCGACACCTTCGTTGTCGCCGACGGCATCTACGACAACGTGTATTGGCTGATTGTCGGTGAGGGCACGGAGGAGGCTCCGATCACCATCCGCGCGGAGACGCCCGGTCGGGTGATCTCGACGGGGCGCTCGCGAATGAGCATTGGCGGGCAGCACATGGTGATCGAGGGCTTCGTTTTCACCGATGGGGGGGTGCCCGGTGGTAACGTCATCGAGTTCCGCACCAGCAGTTCCCAACTGGCGCACCATGTGCGCCTGACGCAGTGCGCCGTGATCAACTACAATATGCCGGGCACCCGCACCTTCTACGTCTCCATCTACGGCACCCATAACCGCGTGGATCACTGCTACTTCGCGGAGCACAACCAGAACGGCGTCACCTTGGTTGTCTGGCTGCCCGCGAGTGTGCCGGCGGGTCAGGACGAGGGCGTCTACCACCGCATCGACAACAACCACTTCGCCGACCGCATCGACGGCGGCGAGAACGGGTGGGAAACCATCCGTATCGGCACGAGCGCTACCTCGATGCAGAGCACCCGCGTGATTGTGGAGGAGAATCTCTTCAGCCGGGTGGACGGGGAGATCGAGATCATCTCCAACAAGTCCTGCGAGAACATTTACCGCAACAACACCTTCTTTCATTCGCAGGGCACCCTCACCCTGCGCCATGGCGACCGCTGCGTGGTCGACGGCAACTACTTTCTCGGCGGGCGGGTGCCCCGCACCGGCGGCATCCGCGTGATCGGCGAGGACCACCTCATCATGAACAACTACATCGCGGGCACGACGGGGCGCGACGGCGCCGCGATCACCGTCTACGCCGGAGTTCCGGACAGCCCCTTGGATGAGTATTTCGCCGCGCACAATGCAACGATCGCCTTCAACACCTTCTATTTTATCGAGGGCCCCTTCCTCAGTCTCGCGACCGGCTTTGGCAGCCGCGACCGCACGGTTCTGCCCGAGAACCTCGTCTTCGCGAACAACGTCATGATCGCGGGCACGCTCACAAGCGGTCCGTTTGTGGTCGGCGAAGAGATTCCGAGCCACTTCTTCGAGGGCAATCTGTTTGAAGGCCGCGCGCTGGGGCTCTCCTCGCCGGACGGCTTCAGCGAAGCCACGCTCTTCACGACCCACGCCTTTGCCGACGGCATCCTGCGTCCCCGCGCGAACAGCCCGGTTGTCGGGGCCGCCGTGGGGGACTACCCGGATGTCATCGAGGACATCGACGGGCAGCCGCGCACGGAGCCGAAAGACGCCGGATTCGACCAGCGGAGCAGCGCACCGGTGACGCGCCGCGGATGGCTTAGCCCGGCGGATGTCGGTCCGGATTGGATTGGCGAGGACCGCGACACGCGCTTCGTCACGTGGCTGCGCGCGGAGCTGTATTTCGGCGACCGGCGCGGCGAAACGGCGGACGGCGAGCTGGCCCTGGCCGCTCTCGGAGCCCTTCACATCGACCTCTTTCCGTGGGTTTACCACAACATAACGGGAGCGTGGTGGTATACCGCGGGCACGGGCGGCGAGACCTTCTGGGCACACGACAACGACCTCGGCTGGCTCCACCTCCTTCCCGACGCCTTCCCTTGGATCTACTCGGCGGATCTCGGCTGGCTCTATCACGACTCCGGCACCGCGCCCGACCGTCACCTTTGGCAACACGACGAAGACACATGGTTCCGTGGTTGAGGCGCACCCCGCCGCAGCGTATCCACCCAATACCGCAAAACAATGAACTCACTTGAAGGAAAACGCGCCCTCGTCACCGCCGGCGGCCAGGGAATCGGACTCGCCACGCTAAAGCGCCTGCGCGAAGCCGGTTGCTCCGTGGCCCTGCACTACTTCTCCAGCGCGCCGGAGACGGCGGACTGGTACCACCACGGCGACCACCCCGCTCCCGTCGCCCTCCAAGCCGACCTCACGAAGGAAGGCGAGGCGAAGCGGCTCGTGGAGGAGGCCGCCGAAGCTCTCGGCGGACTCGATATCCTCGTCAACAACGCGGGCTCGCTCATCGCGCGGCGCTCGCTCGGCGAAGTCGACGCCGGGTTCTGGCGCGAAAGCATCGACCTCAACGTCACCTCCATGCTCTGGGTGACGCAGGCCGCCCTGCCCTACCTCGTCGAAGCGGGCGGTTCCGGGGGCGCGAGCATCGTCAACCTCGCCTCGCTCGCCGGCCGCAAAGGCGGCCATCCCGGTTCACTTGTCTACTCCACGGCCAAAGGCGCCATCCTCACGTGGACACGCGCCCTCGCCACCGAACTCGCCCCGCACGGCATACGCGTCAACGCCGTCGCGCCGGGATTCATCCTCGGCACCTCCTTCCACGCCACCCACACCACGGAAGCATCCGCCAAGGCCACCATCGAAGCCATCCCCCTCGGGCGCGCCGGCAATCCCGACGATGTCGCCCGCGCCGTTGTGTATCTAGCCTCCGAATACAGCGGCTTCATCACCGGTGCCACCCTCGACATAAACGGCGGCGTCTACAGCGCCTGATTGAATCGCCAGAGATCAAATCCGCTCTATCACTAACGTTGCGGGTTGTAGTCCCTGCGATCATCGGAGGCATCTTCGGTGGAAACCTACCGCTATTGATTGCGGCGGAAAAGATGAGCGTTCCATTAGCGAAAATGAGCGGTCCCCGGCTTCGCCGGGCTGCGGTGGAATGGAACCGCTTGGCCACCGTTCTTCCAGCGGAGCTGGAGACCGGTAATAAGCGCTTATTTTACGCTAAATCTACTTTGCCGGAATTACCCTGACCGGCTACGAAAACGTCAACGCGGCTCACTCCCCGGGATGCTCAAGGGCACAATATACCGCCCGTGAACGCGCCACCGCCAGATCCACATTGTCGAGAACCTCAACCGGACGGCACGGCGGCGGGCGCTTCAGCATGGCAAGGACACGCGCCCCTTCACCGTCTTCCAACCAGTCACGCGTTCCCAGCGCCCGGCCCTCGGTGAGAAACCGTGCGCGCAACCGCAGCAATTCGTGCGGCTGCAACTCCCCGCCGTTCCTCACCGCCTCCAGCAGCGCCTCGGGATCGATACGGACACCACTGCCATCGCCCTTAGCCCCTGCTCCCTTCCCGAACATCAGCAGACGGTAGCACGCCAAAGCTTCCGCCGTGTCTTTCGCCGCCGGAGAGCACGCCGCGAGCGAACGACAGAGGGATTCCTTCCCCGCCAGCGCCTCCGCGTAGCCGCACCAACGGTAGTTCTCGGGCAGTTCCACCAAGCCCGCCCGCACCGCGTTCAGGTCGATGTAGGCCGCGATCAGCCCCACCAGCCAAGGCGTGTCCTGCACGAGCACGCTGCCGAAGCGCTCCGCCCACAGCGTCCCCGCCGTTCCGTGCGCAAGATTGAACCAGCGCGTGTAGCGCTGCCGCAAGGTCCGCATGAACTCCGAGACGTCGCCCATGCGACGGCGCAGCCGCTCCCGCAGCGCCTCCGCCACCTCCGGCGGATCGTTGGCGAGCGCGTGCGCCAGTTCATCCGCGTTGAGCCCGCTCCACTGCGCGCGCGAGGCCCCGTAGAGCGAGCGGTAGCGCCGCACCAAGGTGGCGTCGTCGCACATACGCGCCGCCGGATCAATGCGCACAAGAATGTGGAAGTGCGTCTCCAACACACAGTAGGTGATCAACTCCACCCCGCTGAACTCCGCCGCGCGGTGCAGCGCCGCAACCCATACCTCCCGCTGTCCCTCCGCCAGCAACCGCCGCTTCTGAATCACCCGCGATGTCACATGATATACCGCCGGCCCGTCCTCACGTTTTATTCTGATTTCTCCCATAACGGAAAAACCTTGAGGCATCCGGAACCCGAACACAAGAAATTTCTTCAAGAAAATTTTGCTCGTGAAAAGGGCTGACCGGGGGTTTGCACCGTCGCATACTTTCCAGCGCGGACGGGATAGATGCTTTTGGACTATGGATGGCATCGATTCCATGGATGAGGGGAGCAATGCCTTCCCAGGCTACCTGTGGTTGGTAGGATGAATCTATTCCCTTCCGTGAAATCGATGGCTGAACCGACTTGGACTGAGGTATGCGGGCTTCGGGGCGAGGGCCAAGATGGCCGCCCGCCTACGGTTGGGCGCGGGGGGAGGAAGATGAAGAAGGAGAAGAAGGAGAAGAGGGAGAGGGAGAGGGAGAGGGAGAGGCCTGCCCTCACCCATCTTGATGCCCGTATTGCGTCTCCAAGAGGCCCATGAGTTTGGCGGCGCTTTCGGTGATGACGGTGCCGGGGCCGAAGATGGCTTGGGCGCCGTGTTCGTAGAGGAAGGGGTAGTCCTGGGCGGGAACGACACCGCCGACGACGACGAGGATGTCTTCGCGGCCGCGTTCTTTGAGGGCTTCGACGAGCTTGGGGAGGAGGGTTTTGTGGCCGGCGGCGAGGGAACTCATGGCGACGATGTGGACGTCGTTCTCGACGGCCTGGGCGGCGGTTTCCTCGGGCGTCTGGAAGAGGGGGCCGACGTCGACGTCGAACCCGAAGTCGGCGTAGGCCGTGGAGACGACTTTGGCGCCGCGGTCGTGGCCGTCCTGCCCCATCTTAGCGACGAGGATGCGGGGGCGGCGGCCTTCGTGGGCGGCGAAGGCGTCGGTGCGGCGGCGGAGGGCTTCGATGGCGTCGCCTTGTCCGAACTCGCGGCTGTAGACGCCGCTGATGGAGCGGACGGTGGCTTGGTGGCGGCCGAATGACTTTTCCATGGCAGAGGAGATTTCGCCGAGGGAGGCGCGGGCTTTGGCGGCTTCGACGGCGAGTTCGAGAAGGTTGCCCTCGCCGGAGGCGGCGGCTTGCTCGATGGCCTCCAAGGCGGATCGGCAGCGGGCTTCGTCGCGCTCCTGCCGGAGCTTTCCGAGGCGGCGGATCTGCGCTTCGCGCACGGCGGTGTTGTCGATGCTGAGGATGTCGAGCGGCTCTTCCTTTTCAAGGCGGTATTTGTTCACGCCGACGATGGTTTCGAGGCCGCTGTCGATACGCGCCTGGCGGCGGGCGGCGGCTTCCTCGATGCGCATCTTGGGGATGCCGGTCTCGATGGCCTTGGCCATGCCGCCGAGGGACTCGACTTCATCGAGGTGGGCCTGTCCGCGGCGCAGGAGCGCGTCGGTGAGGGCCTCGACGTAGTAGCTGCCGCCCCATGGGTCGATGATGCGGCAGAGGCCGGTCTCCTCCTGGAGGAAGAGCTGGGTGTTGCGCGCGATGCGGGCGGAGAAATCGGTCGGCAGCGCGATGGCTTCGTCGAGCGCGTTGGTGTGCAGACTCTGCGTGTGGCCGAGGGCGGCCGCCATGGCCTCGATACAGGTGCGCGCCACATTGTTGTAGGGATCTTGCTCCGTGAGGCTCCAGCCGCTGGTCTGCGAGTGCGTGCGCAGGGCGAGCGATTTCGGGTTCTCCGGGTTGAAGCCCTGCACGATCTTCGCCCAGAGGACGCGGGCGGCGCGCATCTTCGCAACTTCCATGAAGTGGT
>SKLD01000309.1 GCA_007123395.1 Opitutales bacterium | reverse complement strand
GCTCATTTTCGGGGTTTCATTGTATCCAACTTAGGTGGTGGGCGAGCAAGGCTAATGATCTGTCCTCCTGATTCCGGATCATCGGTTCGCAAGGCTGTTGGCATCTGCGAAAGCGGGATTCCACGCGGTTTCAGTGTAACAGGTTACACAGTCATTGTTCTCGGGTCCGCCGGTACGTTTGCGGCAAATTCCAATGAAAACGTGGAGGGCGTGGACCGTGCTCGGCGTTCGTCCAAAATGCAGACATCGAATGAACCAGCCCCTTACCCAACTCCATCGCCTTCCCGTTGAGCAGACCGTCTCCGGTGTCCTTGAGGTTCGCCTCGACGATGGGTCCCCGGTCCCGGTGGTTCCCACCGAGACGGGATTCGCCGTGCTCATTGACGCCAGCGGGGGATACTCGCTCAGCCTGATGCGTCCCGGAGGCTGGGCGGCTGCGGTGGCCCGACCGGCGAGGGCCGGGGTTAGCCTCGAAGCCGACGGGGCTTCGCTTCGGGTCTCGGTTTCGAAAGCGGTTCCGGTCATGATCGAGACCCCGGGCGAGGCCACGGTGTTCATTCTCGCGGGTCCGCCCGCCGGCGAACCTCCGGCTCCCGCGGGCGGACGGCTCCTGCGCTTTGGGGCGGGCCAAACGCATGAGGCGGGCACGATCCAACTCCGCGCCGGGGACGTGCTTTGGCTTGATGCGGGGGCGTGGCTGCGGGGTCATATTGTCGTTAGCAAGGCGAGGGGGGTGCGCATTGGCGGGCGCGGCGTACTCGATGGTTCGTGGACAGCACCCAGCGGCCTTTCCGCCCGCCCCATCATTCTCGACCACTGCCGGGATGTTTCCGTTGAAGGCATCACGCTCTTGCGGCCCCGGCATTGGATGGTCTCGATTGGTTCCTGCGAAGACGTTCGCATCAAGGACATCCGCCAGATCGGCGACGGGGCGGGCACCGACGGGATCGACATAGTCGGCTCGCGGCGGGTGACCGTGCGGGGGTGCTTTTTGCGCAATGGCGACGACAACATCGCCATCAAGGCGCTCGATGTGCGGCGCCTCGCCAATTCCTGCCAGTCCTCCTTCGGGGATTTCGACGGTAACTGGACGGGCCCGGTGGAGGACGTGCTTGTGGAGGGCTGCGCCTTTTACAATGACCGGGGGGGCTCGGCCATGGAGATTGGCTACGAGACGCGCACCGACCACATCCGCAACATCGTCTTCCGCGATATCGATGTCATGGCCGTGCACCAGTTCGGGAGTGTGTTCGGCATCCACAACGGGGACCGCGCCTACGTCGAGAATGTTCTCTATGAGGATATCCACGTTGAGCACCACTACGACAAGCTGGTGGATTTTCGCGTCCTGCACTCGCGCTGGAACCGCGATGAGCGGCGGGGCTGTATCCGCAACGTCACTCTCCGGAGAATCCGGGTGAATCGCAGCATCTACAATGAAGGCTACACCGTGAGCCTGATCGGCGGCTATAATCAAGCCCACACCGTGGAGGGTGTAACCTTCGAAGATTTTCAGATCGACGGGCGGCCCGTGGCCTCCGCCGACGCCCTCGACCTCCACACGCGCCACGCGCGGGGAATCGTTTTCAGCCGAAGAACTCTTGATCCGTCTGCCCCCAAATCCTGATCTTCCCACCGACTCTTCACTGGGATAAGGACGGCGGCTTCAGTCCCGCTCAATCAGCGCTTGCGTCCGCAGATCAATGAACTGGCGGGGTTCGCGCGTTTCGCTCACGTATTCGAGCCACGCGGCCTCACCGTAAGAATAGAGCATGGGAAACATCGCTTCCTGCGTGTAGACCCAACCCAGACTGCGATCAAAATAGAAAACATTAGCGGGCGTTTTCCCGGGCTCGGAACGAGGTCGCCCCGTCGTCCAGGGCCGCCAGGGTCTCCGCCACCTTGATCCGGGTCGAGGCGTTTCCATGGGGAAAAGCGGTCACGGCGCAGAGGGCAACGCTGGAACCGGCAAGCCCTTTCGCAGCCGCCGTGACGTCGCAGGGCTTCACGCAGAGGGCCGCGACCTCACACTCGCGGGCGAGGGAGACACCGGCCTCGAGATCCGCGTTTCCGCTGGTTGGGTGGAGCACGGCGTGTTCGATCAAGCGGGCAAGGGCAGCTATTTCTGTGGCGTTCATGTGTTTTTGGAGATGTGCGGACAATGAATGCCGGAAATTCTGGCAAATGTCTCGTTTTCTTTGCCGCTGAGAGCGGAAATCATCGTGTCACGCAGGTAGCTGCCAGACCTTTGGCCGGCATCCGGAAGCGGGCGGATTCCGCTGGTGCATGGAAGGGCGTGCTGCGTTTCAGGGATTGGCTGCGTTCCGGGTCGGCGGACCGGAGGTCTTGCCGCTACGGCGAATGAGGTAGCTTCCAGACCTTTGGTCGGCAGTTGTGCTCATGGCGATCATCTTGCCAGGTCCCTTGCTGCTGGCCCCGGTTTACCAGCTCCTCTACCAGCTGGGAATGTTGAATACATACTGGGGCCTGATTCTTCCCGGAATGGCGCCGGCCTTCGGTATTTTCCTCTTTCGCCAGGCAATGCTCAATTCCGTGCCCGGCGAGTTGCTCGAATCCGCGCGTATCGACGGTTGCGGAGAGTTGCGCGTCCACAGCCGTCCCACAGGCTGTAGTTGAAGGCGGTTGAAAAAAGTTGGCCGGCGCCGGATTCCGACCAAAGAATCCGAATTGATGAAAAAAATTACGCCGACCAAACATTACACGAGCACATTGCATCAGCTTTGCAAACTCATACCCGCGCAGCTGACCGAAAAACTCGCGCGCAAGCACGGTGTGGACAGCAAGGCGCGCAGCTTCACGCCCTGGAGCCACGTGGTGAGCCTGATATTCGCTCAGCTCACGCACGCCATCGGACTCAACGACGTGTGTGATTCGCTGCGTCATCACGCGGCGAAGCTCGGTGCGGTGCGCGGGGCCGCCGCGCCGGCGCGCAACACGCTGTCTCACGCGAACAAACACCGCAACAGCGACATGATGGAGGAGTTGTTCTGGAAGGTGCTCGAACATCTCCGCAACATTGCCCCGCGCTTCGGCCCGGCGGGGCGCTACCGCGGTCTGCCGCACCGTTTCAAGCGCGCCGTGCATGCCGTCGACTCGACGACCATCGCCTTGGTGGCCAACTGCATGGACTGGGCCAAACACCGCCGCCGCAAGGCCGCCGCGAAGATGCATCTGCGGCTGAACCTGCAGAG
>SKLD01000246.1 GCA_007123395.1 Opitutales bacterium | reverse complement strand
GTCGAGCCCGGGGCCGCCCTCGAAATCGACACGGACTCCGCCGGTGTAGCGGCCATCCAACTACAGGAGGAAGCCGTTCTGCGCTGGGCGCGGGCGGGGCGGCTGGACGTCGTTGGCGACGCCATCCTCGTCGGCAAAATCGAGCCGCCCAACGGCCTCACCGGACCTACCGTGCTGCTCGAAGCGGTCTCCATTGAGGGCACACCGGTCCTCGCGGATGCCACCGGGCGCCTCGAAATCCAAGCCAAGAACGACCGCCAGCAACTCGTCTACCATCCGGAGGAATGAAGCCGATAAGACAAATGAGAACAGATGGAGCGCACGCTTCCAGAGTGCAGGCCCCCGTCGGCGACGGCACCGCCGTCCTTGGACTGCGCGCAGCCCTGCTGCCAAGCCGTCCGTCCCATCTAGCTTACCAACAAAGCGCCGCAGCAGGCTGCGGCAAAAAAAAGCGGCAAGAGCTTGCCGCAGTCCAAAGTGCCTACGGCACGAAACGAACCTCACTCATCCTTGAAATCCGCAAATCCCATTTCCGTTTTTCAAGTTTAATCACTTTATGAAGCACCTCCTCAACAATCCTCGCGCCGCCGCAGGGCTCTTGCTCGCCGCCGCGCTGCTCGTTCCCGCCGCCGCGAAGGCGGAAGAAGAGACGGGGGCCCCGCGCCTGCTCTTCCTCGTCGCGCACGGCTTCAACCGCATGGAGCACTTCGAGTCGCTCTATTCCTTCAGCGCGATGGGCTACGATGTCGATGTCGCGTCCTTTGAAGCGGGCACCGTGCTGCTCGATCCAAACAACGAGACGCCCGACCGACAGGGGCGCGACGCCCATGCGAATCTCGCCATGCGCGACGTCAGGGACATCGGCCCCTATCTCGGTCTGGTCATTCCGGGAGGCTACAGCCCGGGCAACCTTGAGAAGGACGCGGAGGCCCTGCGCATCGTGCGGGCCTTCGACGCGGCGGAGAAGCCGATTGGTTCGATCTGCCACGCGGCGCGCTTGCTCGCGCGGGCGGGTGTGGCCGCCGGTCGCATGGTCACGGGTTGGAACGAAATCGCGAGCGAAATACCCGATCCGTGGATACGCGGTGAGCTGGGCACCTACATCGATCAGGCGGTGGTGATCGACGGTCACCTTATATCCTGCCGCTATCCCGACGACGTCCGGCCGTGGTTTCATGCCTTCGCCGAGCACCTTGCCGGGCGCGGCGGGATCAAGCCCCCGCGCAAGAGCGCCGACGCCGTCTTCCTCGCCGGACACATGGAGAGCGGACACCAGCGCCAGATGACCACCCTCGGCGGACGTAACAACCACCTTCATCCGACCATCATCCACAGCCCTGAAACCCTCGCTTCGAACCTCGAACGCGAAATCTCCGCCGACATTGTCTTCGTCTTCCCGAACGAGGCGAGCGAAGCGCTCCTTGCTTCCACCGACGGCCAGACCCTCCTCGCCGCCCTTGGCCAACCGCCCGTCCACCGCCTCGCTCCGAACGACTCCTTCCTGCAGCTGCGCGAAGCCGTCGCTGTCGCCCAGGAAGTCGGGCATCCCCTGCCCGAGCGGGAACCCGTCACACACGACGCCGTCATCGCCCTCTCGCCGGGTTTCGACGACCGCGTTGTGCCCGCGATGGAAGCCTACCTGCGCCACCTCGGATTCAACCCCGTGCATATCTCCCACGAGCGCGGTTGGGTGCGCGGTCTCAAAGGATTGCCAGTCCACGCCTCCGCCACCTACACAGATCCGCCGCTCCTCGCGGACCGGATCCTCGTCGTTGCGCCCGGCGGTCTCTGGCCCCGTGAAGATCCCAACGTGCGCCAAGCCGAACAACCCGAATGGATCGCCCGCCAAGGCGAACGCGACGCCCGCCGCGCGGCTTGGATCACCGACCGCTACAAGGAGGGCGGCGTCCTCATCACCTTCGGATTCGACAGCCTTCATGTGACGGGCGATCCCGTCTTTGAGGGCATTGCTTTGGCTGCCTCCGAACAAATACCGTGGGCCTTCATTTGGCGCCGCCACTCGGTGGCCCGCTATGCGGAAAACGTCAACGCGCTGCGCAGCGGCGAGCGGCTTTACAGCGCACGCGGATTCGAAGCCATCCCCGAACTCATGCGCCTCTTGGAAGAACCGGCGGCTTCGGCTCTTCTCCGGCCCTGACCTTCACAAATGCCTGCCGCCGAGCGCATTCTCGCCGTTGATATTGGCACGACGACGATCAAGGCCGTCGTCTTTGCGGTCGACGGCTCGATTGTGCGCGCAACGCATGTGGCCACCGATGCCCGCGGCCCCGCGGGCGGCCCCGGGGAACAGCATCCCGACGCGGTTGTTGATGGCGTCCTTCAGGCGATCACCCAAATTCTGCAAGAGGGTGGTGGCAACGAAAATATCCGCGCCCTCGCCTTCAGCTCGCAGCTCTACAGCGTGCTCGCCGTGGATGAGCAAGACCGCCCGCTCGGTCCCTCGCTCACATGGGCCGACAACCGCGCGGCGGACATCGCTCTGGCGTGGCGGGCGGAAGGTCTGCGGTTGGCGGAGCAAACCGGTTGCCCCCCGCACTCCCTATACCCGCTGGCCAAGATCGCGTGGATGCGCCGCCAACCCGAATACGCCAAGACCAAGCGTTTCGTATCCATAAAAGAATACGTGATCCACCGCCTCGCCGGCGAATGGCTCGTCGACTGGCAAGTCGCCTCGGCCACCGGATTGCTTGATGTCCGCGCAAAGACATGGTGCGCCCCCGCGCTTGATCTGGCAGGCATCCCCGCCGATGCCCTCTCCTCTCTCGTTTCCCCGCGCACGCGGTTGCCCGCTTGGACGGCGGAGGCCCTCGCCACCGGCTTGCCCAGCGAGACGCCCGGCATCATCGGCGGCGGCGACGGGCCCTTGGGCAGTCTTGGGCTCGGTGCCTTCGCGACCGACATCCTCTCCATCAATGTGGGCACGAGCGCGGCGGGCCGCTGCCTTCTTGAGCAGCCGGCGACCGACGCCCAAGGACGCCTCTGGACCTATGCCGTGGACGATAATTTGTGGGTCACCGGAGGCATTGTTTCCTCCGGCGGAGCCGTCTTCGACTGGGCGCGCCGACTCGCGGGGAATCTCTCCGTGGAAGAAGCCCTCCGGGCGGCGGCGGAAGTATCGCACGGGGCCGACGGGCTCACGTTCCTCCCCCACCTCGGCGGCGAGCAAAGCCCCGGTTGGAACCCGCGCGCCACCGGTTCGCTCCACGGGCTCACCTATCGGCATGGCCCGGCGCACCTCTTGCGCGCCGCGCTGGAAGGCATCGCCCGCTCCCTCGAACGCGTCGCCTCGACCATCGTGGAGGTGCGGCGCGCTCCCCTCGTGGAGGCCCGGGCCGCCGGTGGCCTGAGCGCCTCCTCCCTCTGGTGCCGCATCGCCGCCGATATGCTCGGGCTTCCCTTGAGCACGGGCAGCTCACCGGAAGCCTCCGCGCGCGGGGCCGCCATGCTCGCCCTTCTCGCCCTCGGCGACAAACGCGCATGGGCCGACTTCGCCGACTGGTGTGTCGCGCCAGTGAACACCGTTTCGCCTGACGAGGCCGCGCACGCCTTCTACGCCGAACAAAAGGCCACCTATCTCCGCATGATCTCTGATTAGCTTCAACATGGATCCAGCCGACCAGTTCACCCATTACCCTTGTGCGAAGATACACGCCTCCCCGTGGCCGGGTTGCCATCCTGGCCTCCGGTTCCGCGGTCTGCGGATCGACGCAAACGCCCGGCACTGGCAAACGCTTTCCGACAATCGCACGCACCACGCGCTGACTCCAAAATGGGGTCGCGCCACGTCGAGGCACGGTTTCGAACCTTCGCGCGCCACCCGCGTCGCCCCAGGCGTTCAACCGTTCGTTGCCGCGCCGCCGTCGCGGCCCCGCGATGAATCAACCGGGCTACCTCTTCACCGCCTCAACACCGCCCATGCCTGAGCACCCCACGCTGCTTGTCTCGGCCCGTTCCTTCGGCAAAGTCGTGCCGGAGCCCCTGCAACGCCTGCGCGACACCGGGCTCGACATCCGCGAGTTCCGCGAGGGCCCCGACCTCGATGAGGCGGGCCTGCGCGCCGCTCTGCGCGTGGTCGACGCGTGGATTGTTTCCTTCCACCCCGTCACGGCGGAACTCCTCGACGCCGCCCCGAAACTCCGCGTCATCGTAAAGCACGGCGTCGGCCTCGACAACATTGACATGGACGCCGCCACGGCCCGTGGCATCCAAGTGCGCACGGCTCCCGGCGGCACCGAGCACGCCGTGCCCGAGCACACCCTCGGTCTCCTCTTCGCCCTCGCCCGACGCCTGACCGAAGCCAACGAGCACGTGAAATCCGGCCAATGGGGCGGCAGGTTCGTCGGCACGGGCATTCACGGGCGCACCCTCGGGATCATTGGCCTCGGGCGCATCGGCGGGAACCTCGCCACCAAAGTCTCCGGTCTGGGGATGCGCGTGCTCGGCCACGATCCCGTGGCCGGGGAACTCCCGCCGTCCCTCGGCCATGTCGAACGCTGCGACTGGGAAACCCTTCTCGCCGAATCCGATTTCATCGCCATCTGCGCGCCTCTCACCGAAGCCACGCGCCACCTCCTCGGCAAAGAGGCTTTCGCCCGCGTGAAGCCCGGTGTGCTCCTCGTCAACGCCGCGCGCGGTGGCATCGTCGATGAAGACGCTCTTGTCGAGGCCCTTGAGGACGGCCGCGTGGGCGGCTACGGAGCGGATGTTTTCGCCGAGGAGCCGCCACGCAACCCCCGCCTGACGCAGCGCGCCAATGTCATTTGCACGCCCCACATCGCCTCCTACAGCCGCGACTCGCTCGCCCTCATGGGCCACCGCGCGGCCGATGGAGTCCTCCACGGACTGGCCGCCGAAAGAGGCGAGTTCCTTATCAACCCCGCCGTCCTCGGACCGCCGTGACCGGCTTACTAAAAATTTCTCTAATAACCGATAACAAAAAACGAAAATAACCATGATCAAAGGATCCCTTGTTCCCAATATTACCGTCTTCGACGCCGATGGAAAGATCGACGACGCCAAAACCCGCTGGCACATGCGCTGGATGTTCGAGAAGGGCGTGGACGGCCTCTTCCTCACTGGTTCCTACGGCGCCGGGCCGCTCATGACGCACGAAGAGCGCGTCCACATCTTCAAGCTCGCCAAAGAGGTGGCGGCCGACTTCGGCGGCAAGACGCTCTTCGGCCACGTCGGCTGCGTCGACACCAAGGGCACGGTGGCCCTCGCCCAAGCCGCACAGGAAGTCGGCCTCGACGCTGTTTCCTCCGTCCCGCCGTTCTACTACAAATACACCGACGAGGAGATCATCCGCTTCTACACCGCCCTCATCAAGGCGGTCGACATCCCCGTCTTTGCCTACAACAATCCGAGCACCACGCGCTTCACCTTCAATGCGGGCATTGTCCGCAAACTCCAGGAAGTGGGCCTCAAGGGCCTCAAGGACAGCCCCCTTGCGGTCGGTTTCCTCAGCGTCGTGCAATACGAGGCAAAGCACACCGGCAAGGATTTCCAAGTCATCATCGGAAGCTCCATCGGCTGGCTCCCCTACCACTACATGGGCGTTGAAGCGATGATCGCGGGCATGAACAACTATGCCCCTGAAATCATCACACACATGCTCAAGGCCACCGTCGCGGGTGAGAAGGAGAAAGCCGAAAAGGCTTACCTCACCATGATGAAGGTGAGCAAAGCGATGCACTTCACCGACAGCACCATCGCCACGCACATGGCCCTCTACGCGCGCGGCTTCGACGCCGGCTTCGCGCGCCAGCCCTTCCAGTTGCCGCCCTTCTCCGACCCCCAATACGCCAATCTCGGGAAGATGCTGCAGACACACTTCGACGAACTCGGCCTCGAACTGACCACGGGCGACCACAAGATCGGCTGAGCCCGCCACAGGCCGCGATTCCGCGGGGCGTCCCGGTCCCAACCCGTGCCGTCCCGCTTTTCCTCCACAACAAAGCAATTTTTCAACCATCAACCAACACCATCATGCTCCTTCGCCTTCTTCTTCCCGTTCTCGCCGCCGCCTTGATGGCTTTCCTCACCGCCTGCGCGCCCGGCGAGGGCCAGCCACGCGTCGTGCGCATCGGCATCGGTTTCAATGACCAAATGCCGCAATACAAAGCGCTCGAGGCTTTCAAGGAACACCTCGAAGCCGCCGCCGGCGAACGCTTCCGCGTGGAACTCTACCACTCCGGGCAACTCGGGGACGACCGCTCCATGATGGAAGCCCTGCGCATGGGCAACCAAGAGATGACCTGTCCCGCGACCGCCCCCGTCACCGGCTTCGTGCGCGAGTTTCAAGTGCTCGACCTCCCCTACCTCTTCCCTTCCTTCGAGTTCATGCACGAGGTTCTCGACGGCCCCCTTGGGCGCGAACTTCTCGACAAGCTCGATGGCGTCGGCCTGCGCGGCCTCGTCTTTCTTCCCGAGGGCTTCCGCAGTCTGACGAACAACCGCCGCCCCGTGCGCCACCCCGACGACATGCGCGGTTTGCGCATCCGCACGATGGAGAACCGTCTCCACATGCAAGCCTTCCGCGAATGGGGCGCGAACCCCACCTCCATGGCCTTCAGCGAAATTTTCTCCGCCCTCGAACAGGGCGTCGTCGACGGCCAGGAAAACCCGCCCGCCGTGCCGTGGAACAGCAACTTCCACGAGGTGCAGCGCTATTTTTCGCACACCGAACACTTTGCCGCGCCCTACGTGCTTATGGTCTCGGGGCGCTTCTGGAACCGGCTCTCCGAAGAGGAGAAGGGCCATTTCGAGGCCGCCGCCCGCGCCGCCTACGAAGCCCACCGCGAAATCGTCGAAGCGGGCGAACGCGAGGTTCTCGACAACCTCCGCCGCGTCATGGAGTTCGTCGATCTCGACGAAGCTGACCGTCGCGCCTTCTTCGAGGCCGCCGCCCCGGTCTACGAGCAAGCCCGGCGCAACCTCGGCGACGACTTTGTCAACCGCTTCATCGAAGCGGCGGGCCACCGCTGAATCCTCCGGAGCACCCCGCCATGGAGCCTGATGCCAAGCAACCGAAAGCGCCCGGGGACATCCTTGCCCCGGTGGATCCCCTCGCCGCCGACGAGGAAGAGCAAAGCGGCGACGATTATGCGGAACTCTGGCCGCCCACGCGGATCTCCTGCACGACCTTCGACTACTTTCTCGCGCTGCTCCTCTTCGCCGTCTTCGCGCTCAATTTCATCAACGTCATCGGGCGGCGCGCGACCGATTTCACCCCCGCATGGTTTGAGAGTACGGCGCGCTTTTTCGCCTCCCTCGGGTGGATTGACGAAGCCTCCCGTTTCATCGTTATTTGGGTGGGTTTCATCGGCGCGGCGGTGGTCTACGCGGCCAACAAACACGTCTCCCTGACAATCCTCATCGACCGGGTGCCCGCAAAGGCGGCCCACTTCATGCGCATCGCCCACACCCTCGTCGTGGGGGCCGTCTTCGGCGTGTATTTATGGTTTGGATTCATTGTCGCGCGCATGTCCATCAACCGCTCCACCGCGCTCGACCTGCCCATGTGGCTGATCTATCTCTGCGTGCCCCTCGCCGCGCTCTTCGGGCTCTATTTCACGGTGGAGAAACTCACCGCCCTTCTCCGCCCCGCGCCCGCCGCCTCCACTCCCGCAACCCACGCCCCGCCCCGGCCATGATCTGGATCTTTCTCCTCTGCATGCTCGTTCTCATCGCGCTGGGCACACCCGTGGCCTTCGCCCTCGGCGCGACCGCCATCGTCCTCGCCCTCGTGATGGACCAGTCCCTCACCGGCGTGGTCCACAACACGATCACGGGCATGGACAAGTTTCCCCTTCTCGCCATTCCCTTCTACCTGCTCCTCGGCTCCATCATGAACCGCGGCAGCCTCTCCCGCCGCCTCATGCGCCTCGCCAACGCCATGATTGGTTTCGTCCCCGGCGGCCTCGGGCACGGGGCCGTCCTCGGAAGCATGTTCATGGGGGGCGTCTCCGGTTCCGCCGTGGCCGATTCCTCCGCCGTGGGCAGCATCCTCATCAAACCCATGGAGGGACAGGGCTACCGCCGCAGCCAATCCGGCGCGCTCATCGGCACCGCTTCGCTCCTCGGCATCATTATTCCCCCGAGCATCCCCTTCGTCCTTTTCGGCATCGCCACGGAGACCTCCATCAAAGATCTCTTCCTCGGCGGCATCGTCCCCGGACTCATGTTCGCCGCCCTCCTCATGATCGTCGTCTGGTGGCAGGCACGCGGACGCGGAGAAGCCGCCCGCACCGCCTGCCGCCGCGCCGAACTGGTCGAGTCCTTCAAAAGCGCGTGGGCCGCCGTCATCATTCCGATTGTCGTGGTTTTTGGAATACTCTTTGGATTTTTCACCCCCACGGAAGCCGGCGCCATGGCCAGCGGCGTGGCCCTCTTCCTCTCCATGGTCTTCTTCCGCGACGTGACCTTCCGGGACCTGCCCGGCATCTTCATGAGCGCCGCCAAGACCACCGCCGCCGTCTTCTTCCTCGTCGGCACGGCCAGCGCCACCGCATGGCTCCTCACCGCCGGGCAAGTGCCGCAGAGCATCATCGGCACCCTCCTCGCCATCTCCGAGCACCCGCTCATCGTGCTTCTTCTCATCAACGTCTTTCTTCTCCTCGTCGGCTGCGTTCTCGATCTCACGCCCGCGCTCCTTATCCTCGCCCCCATCCTCATGCCGGTGGCCGTCTACTTCGGCATCGATCCCATCTTCTTCGGCGTGATGATGTGCATCAACCTCGGGCTCGGCCTCGTCACGCCCCCCGTCGGCACTATTCTCTACATCATGGCCGGACTCTCCCGCGCCCCCGTCGAAGCCATTATCAAAGACCTCCTCCCCTACCTCGCCGTCATGGTCTTCGGCCTCGTTCTCATCATCCTCTTCCCCGGCATCGTCACCTTCCTCCCCGAACTTCTTTCGGGTGCCGAGCCGTGATGCGTCGCCACAGACAACGAACCACCCATCCAAAAGCATCAACTCGATGAGCAGATACCAGCACCCAATCCTACGACTTGCCCTCGTCTTTTCGAGCCACCCCATCAGAGGGGGCATCCGGATGTAAGCCTCTACTACGGGAGCCTTTGTTTTCCCGGCAGACGGGGCCTCAAAGGGCAAATATAATACGCGAATGTCCCGGTAACCACCCGCCGCGCAGTCCGCAGTCAGGCCCGGTGAGTCGCTGAAGCACCCCCGCTACATTGGCTACGCGATGAGCCTGCGCGCCACGCGAACCGGGCGGGGTCTTGTTTTGGGAGTGTTCGTATCGGTGCCGCACGGCGGTAAGCGTTGTCGGGCTGATTTACCGCCCGACCCCGCGACGGCGATCCACCCCCCGCCCAACCGGAGCCGGCCGCGACGCGGGCGGGCGGTGGTTCCATTTTACGTGGTTCACAAGGGCGCGCCCCGGATGTTGGCTCCTGTCACATAATCTCTGTAGGGCTCGTAACTCCCAAACAACGGGAAATCGGTCAAAGAAACCATGCGACAAATCCCCCCTTGAGCGCCCGCTTTCACTCAAAGAAGATCCCCTGGCGGGCGAGTTTTTTGTCGAGGCCGGCTTTGGCTTTTGTGGAGCGAAGTTCGAGTACCGTGGGGTTGAGTTGGGTGAGGTCTTTGGGGGCGGCGGCGAGGACGCGCAACGCGGTTTCGGGGTCGCCGCAATCGATGAGAATCGAGCGCCGGGAACGCAATCTCCGGCACGAATTAAACCAGTCGCTCACTTGCTGCTCGACATTGCGTGGAAGAGGTTGGGCCGTTACCTGCCGGAGCGTATCGAGAATTTCCTCAAGTTGCCGCCCTTGGGCGTAAGCAGACCGAATGCTGTTGGCGGTCAGACGGAAAAGAACGCCCACGCCCGTCCCCGCCCGCTGTGCGAGCGGACCGAGGCGCACTTCCGCCTCGGTGGAGGGTCCGAGAAAGGTGATATCAAAGTTGGGCTGCACCACCACCTGCCCGTCCGTCTTTTGCTTCTCTTGAGGGAAGGTATCCACGAGGCCCAGCAGATACCGCCCGTAGTCATTGAGGCGAAAACACAGCTCGCTATCGACACGACCCCATTCGATGCACCCGAGCGGAATGAGCAGGGAAAAGACCGTCTGCACGAGAGCGCTGCGCCAAAAATCGACCAAATCGTCCTTCCGAAATATTCGGCGACTACGGTGGCGGTTCGGGCTCAATTCATTGCCCCGGCGCAAGGAATCGAGAAACGGATTTTCCGAAACCGAGGCGTAATCGAAGAAGCGGGCCGCCTTTACGAAACCGTCCGAGGGTATTCCCCGCAGAGCGCTCCGTATACGCGGGCGGGGATCGATCCATTCGCCCTTCTCGTAAAGCACGGGTGTGTATTGCCAGATAAAGAGGCCACGCGGCCCTTCCAACCGGTCGCCCCGGTGGACCGGATCGACCTCGTTGGCCTCCAGCATTTCGTCGAGCAAGGCGCGGACATGGTCGCCCGGTGAGCCCCCCACCCATGCAAGCGCCTCGACCGAGGGACTTGCCCGGTTTTTGGCCACGTGAAGCCATCCACGCGCGTGAAGTTTTGAGAAGGCCACTCGCGCGCGCGCCTCCGGGGGATACTCCATGGACATGGAACTCTCCTCCCAGTGGAGCCACTTCGGGAGCAGCGCCATCCCCGCAAGAACCGGTGCGATGTCTCGGCTGTAGGGGAGCCGGTCCTGTTTCCGTAAGGTCAGGGGTTTGGCCGAACCCGCGACGACAAGGGCAGCCATATCCTGAACGAGAAACGGTATGCTCCCCGTCTGCGACGCTTTGGCAAAAACATCCGGAAGATTTTCATCGCCATTCTTTTCCGTCGTCATAATCTCATTACCTTGAATTGATGATTCGCCTCACCGGTCGAAGAGGAGATCGTCCAATTGCGGAGCATCGACTTCCTCCAAATGCAAAATCCGGTAGGCGTAGCCTTGCTCACAAAGAAACAACTGGCGGCGCATGGCAAAGTCCTGTTCGCAAGTCCGGTGACTCACAAGGGTGTAGAAGTGCGCCTGTTTCCCCGATGCTTTCGGACGCAGGATGCGCCCGAGGCGCTGGGCTTCCTCTTGGCGGGATCCGAACGCACCGGAGAGTTGGACGGCGACGGCGGCATCGGGCAAATCCACGGAAAAGTTGGCCACTTTGGAAACGGCAAGGACGCGGTGGCGACCGGCGCGAAACTCCTCGAAAAGGCGGTCGCGCGTCCTCTGCGGGGTGGCACCCGTGAGCACGGGTACGCCGAGGTAGTCGGCCACCGCCTTCACCTGCTCCACGTAACTGCCGATGACAATAGCCGACTCATCGGGATGGTGCGCGAGGATGTGCCGCGCGAGTTCCAGCTTAGCCGGATTTTCCGCCGCGATGCGATGTTGCCGCCGCCGCTGCGCCGTGGCGTAGGTGAAAGCGAGCGTCTCCGGCATGGGCACCCGGACCTCCACACAGTTGGCCTTGGCGATCCAACCCTGTGCCTCAAGGGATTTCCAAGGAGCGTCGTATTTCTTCGGCCCAATGAGGGAAAAGACGTCCTCCTCGCGCCCGTCCTCGCGCACGAGGGTCGCCGTCAGCCCGAGGCGGCGGCGCGCTTGGAGGCTGGCCGTCACCTGAAAGACCGGTGCCGGGAGAAGGTGGACTTCGTCGTAAATGACAAGCCCCCAGTCCCGCCGGTCGAAAATCGAAAAGTGGTCAAAATCCGCGTCCTTGGCTTTTCGATACGTGAGGATTTGGTAGGTCGTCACTGTGACCGGGCGAATGTCTTTGGCCGCGCCGGTGTATTCGCCGATACACTTCTCGGGGAGGTCGGTTTTATCGAGAATCTCGTCAATCCACTGGCGCACGG
>SKLD01000032.1 GCA_007123395.1 Opitutales bacterium | reverse complement strand
GTCGGGCCGGTGGGCGGCGGGCGCCGGGAAGTCGGCGCGGAGGCGGGGGCATCGCGTGCGGAGGGTCACGGCACGGTGGCACGGGGCGACTTTGCCTACGAGCGGATTTCGGGGCGGGTGCGGGTGAACGGACCGGAGGGGACGACGGATGTGTTCGCGGGCTACAGCGACGAGTTCCACGGTTGGCCGGGCATGTATATCGGGCGGGCGTTCGGGATGCTGTTTCCGGAGACGGACAAGTTCCGCATCGTCCTCGCGGGCGCAGCGCACCGGATCACCTACGGGGACGGTTCCCACGCCGAGGCGGGGCTCGTCTTCCGGCAATTGACCAATGAGTATCAATTTAACCGCGACACCCCTTCGGACACCTTCACCCACCGCACGCGCATGTGGAGTTCGGGCCTGCGCGGGCGGCACGCGGGCGGCGATTGGGCGCTCGATTATCACGTGACGGCGGTGGCGGACGAACTCGTCTACAGCCGGGCGCTGACCTTCGGCGATTTCGATTCGCGGGAGTACTTGAAGGCGGCGGCGGTACCCTCGTGGCGCACCGCGCTGGCCAACGGCGATATCTTCGAGTGGCGCGCGGGCATGGTGGTGGACACCTCGAACAAGGACGCGACGCGCGGTCTGCCCGTCGCCGGTGTGGCGTGGTTGCACGCGGCCAACGGCGCGCAGTGGCGGGCGCATCTCGAATATGCGGCGGCATCGCAGGTGCCCGGATACACGGCGTTGAAGTCGAATCCGGTCGGCCTCTTCGGCGGCAACGCGGATCTGGGGCGGGAGACCTCGCGCAACCTCGAGGCCGGGCTGGTCTACGAGGCGGGGGCGGTGACCGCACGCGGGGCGGTCTTCCGCCGCGACGACCGCGCCCTTGTCGACTGGGTGTTCGCCGAGGACGAGCCGACGGTGCGTCGGGCGGCTCCGGTTGACATCGATACGCACGGACTTGAGGCGGCGGTTGCGGTGGACCACGGGGCATGGCGCTGGATGGCCGGCTACATGTGGCTCGGCAAGTCGGAGGACTACGGCGACGAGACTGTCGACGCAAGTTACTATGCGCTGAACTATGCTCGCCACCGGGCCACCCTCGCGACTGTCTACCGTCCGCTGGAGGCGCTTGAGCTGCGCGTCGACGCGGAGCTGCGGCGCCAAGCCTCGAACATCCTGCGCGGCAGCGGCGACACCGCTTTCCGCATGTCGGCGGGGATCTCGTGGGCGGTGAATATCGGGGCGGACCTTGAGGTCGGCGCGGTGGCGGACAACCTCACGAAGAGCGACTTCGAGACCTTTCCCGGCGTGCCTGCGGAGGGGCGGCAGCTCAGTGTTTTCGGTCGCCTGCGCTGGTGACCGGCACGGGCGAGCGGACGAAGCGCTCGGCAAGGTAAAGGGCCGCGCCAAGAAGCAGCGCCCCCGCGAGGAGCGGCCCCGGGGGCGCGTGCTCGCCAAAGAGGGTAATGGCGAAGAGCACGGCGAAGGGCACCTTGAGGTTGTTGAAGACGGCGAGGGTGGCGGCGCGGGTGCGTGTGGCCCCGCGGTTCCACCAGAAGAAGCAGAGACCGGAGGCGACGACGCCGAGGTAGACCAAGGTGAGCCCGCTCGACGGGGTGAGCCGCGCAAGGGAGGCGAAGCCGTCGAAGGCGGCGGCAAACGGCAGAGTGGCGGCAATGGCGCCGAGATAGAGCCACGCGTAGACCTCGTGGTCGGCGCGCTCGGCAAAGCGGGGGCGCAGGGAGCGGTAGGCCACCTGGCCGAAGGCGAAGGCGAGGTTGGAGGCCTGGATGAGGAAGAAGCCCTTCCACGAGGCGAGGCCGGCGCCGCCCGGTTGGTATTGGATGACGGCGGCACCGAGGATGGCGAGCACGGCGGCCCCGAGCGCCCCGGCGAGCTGAGGTCGCGTCAGTTCGCGCGCGAGAAGGGCGACAAAGAGGGGGGTCGTCACCGTGAAGAGAGCGACTTGGTAGGCGGGCAGGTAGCGGAAGGCGGCGAAGAGGCATACATACATGAAGCCGTATTGCACGGCGCCGATACCGAAGAGCCGCCACGCCACGGGAGCCTCCACCGGTCGCCGCGCGAGAAAGGGCAGAAAGAGCGGCAGGGCCAGAACCATGCGCGCGAAGCCGAGGAAAAACGGATTGAGGTCGGTCAGTTGTCCCTTGACAAGCGGGATCGAGAGTCCCCAGACGATGGATACGAGAAGAAGGTAGCCCATGACGCGGGGAAACTCCGCCTTCAGGCCTTCAGTGTGTCAAGGAAACGCAGGTGCCGCTCGTAGTGGTCGATGACATCGTTGATAATGCTCTCCTTGGCCCAACCCATGATGTCGTATTCGAGACTGCCTTCGCGCAGGAAGATCTCGGCGCGGAAGTATTTGAGTTCTTCCATGCGGCGCGGCTTGGTGTCGTCGAGGGCAAAGGCGGGCGGCTCATAGGCGCGCAGATGCACGGAGTAGTAGAAGTCGATCTCCTCGCCGTGGCGTACTTCGACCCACAGGCGCTCTCCCTCGTCCTTGGCGACGACCGCATCGAGCCCGCGTTTGCGCAGCTCGCCGACGACCTCTTCGAAAGCGGGTTCGACGGTTTCGTTGATGTACTTTTCGACATCGGCGCGCTTGGGGTGGCGCACAATCGTTGCCAGCCGCCGTTTCCACGCGCCGGGTCCGCCTTGGCCGAGTGGGGTGAGGCGTCCCGCCGTCATGACCGCTCTCTTCGTGCCTTCGACGCTGAGGGAGCGATACAGCCCCCAGCACATGAAGATCATGATAATCGTAAAAGGCAGGGCGCTCGCGATAGTCGCGGCTTGGAGAGAGGCCAGTCCGCCGGCGACGAGCAAAGCACCCGCCACGATCCCCTCGACGATGGCCCAAAAGATTCGTTGCCACACAGGAGATTCGCCTTCGCCGCCGGAGGTGAGCATATCGACGACAAGCGAACCCGAGTCGGAAGATGTTACAAAGAAAGTGATGACAAGCAAAGTGGCGACAAGCGACATGATGCCTGGAAACGGAAGGTTTTCGAAGAACGCGAAGAGGGCTTTCGACGAATCCTCCGCGACGGCGTCCGCGAGATCGGTAAGTCCCTGTATCATGAGCATATGCAAGGCAGTGTCGCCGAAGAACGTCATCCAGACGAAGGTGAACCCGACCGGAACAACGAGGACACCGACGACAAACTCGCGGATCGTGCGTCCCCTCGAGACACGGGCGATGAACATCCCGACAAAGGGTG
>SKLD01000355.1 GCA_007123395.1 Opitutales bacterium | reverse complement strand
TGGGTGCCCTCGAAAAGCGGTCCTTCGCCGCCCATCTCGTGCATGGTGTCACGGGATCGGGGAAAACCGAGGTCTACCTCGCCGTCCTTGAAGAGGTCATGAAAGCGGGCGGCGGGGCGATCTTTCTTGTTCCCGAGGTGGCGCTGGCGCCGCAGACGGTAGGCCGCCTGCGCGCGCGCCTTGAGGCCGCGAGCGGGGGCCGGACGGTGGTCTGGCACAGCCACCTTTCCGACGGGGAGCGCTTCGACGCATGGCACGCCTTGGCTACGGGGGAGGCACGGATCGTCGTCGGCGCGCGCTCGGCGGTGTTCGCTCCCGTTCCCGACCTCCGGCTAATCGTCGTCGACGAAGAGCACGAACCAGCCTACAAGCAGGAAGAGACTCCCCGCTACCACGGGAGGGATGTCGCCGTCTACCGCACGCACCTCGCCAAAGCACTCTGTGTGCTCGGCTCGGCGACGCCCTCACTAGAGACCGTGCGCAACGCGCAGACCGGCAAATATTCCCTGCACCGGCTTACGAAGCGGGTCGACGACCGCCCGCTGCCAATGATGCACATCGTCGACATGAAGCGCGAGTTGGCGCACAACCGCGCCCCCACCGTGTTCTCTCGCATGCTCATCGACAAGATCCGCGACCGCCTCGAAAGGAGCGAGCAGTGCATTCTCTTCATCAACCGCCGGGGATACGACGCTTCACTAAAGTGTCCGGACTGCGGCTACGTGGCGATGTGCGACCATTGCGACCTGTCGCTTACGCACCACCGCGCGGAGCACATTCTGCGCTGCCACATGTGCGGGCACGAGGAGTATGTGCCGCGCAAGTGCCCGCAGTGCGGCTCGCCTAAGATCGTCTACCGCGGTTCCGGCACGCAGAAGGTCGAGGACGTCGCGCAAAAGCTCTTTCCAAAGGCGACCATCGTGCGTCTCGACGCCGACACGATGCGCAAAAAAAACCTCTTTCGCGCCGTCCTCGGTGACTTCCGGCGCGGCAAGATCGATATTCTCGTGGGCACGCAGATCATCGGCAAGGGGCTCGACTTTCCCAACGTCACGCTCGTCGGCCTGATGGATGCCGACCTCTCTCTGCACCTGCCCGACTTCCGCGCGGCAGAGCGCACTTTCCAGATCCTTGTGCAGGTTTCGGGTCGCTCCGGCCGGGGTGACGAGGCGGGCGAAGTCGTGGTGCAGACCTTCATCCCCTACAGTGACGCTTTGCAGGCCGCGCGTCGGGGGGATTTCGAGGGCTTCGCCGAGGGTGAGTTGGCGCAGCGCAAGGACTACGGCTATCCGCCCTTCCGCCACCTCGTGCACCACCTCTTCCGCTCGAAGAGCCTGGAGAAGGTGAAATTCTACGCCGAGCAGTGGACAAAGGCGGTGGAGAAGGAGTTGGTTCCGGTAGTTCCGCTCGAACTTCGCGGCCCTGCCCCGTGCCCCATCGAGCGGATAAAAGACCACTACCGCTACCAGCTATGGTATTTCACACCCAGCGCCTCGAAACTCATGCCCAAGCTCAACGCCCTGCGCGCCAAATTCGCCTGGGACCGCGAAGTCATCGAGGTCGTCGATGTCGATGCCGTGAACCTTATCTGACACCACTGCGAACTACAGTGGTAAATAGCTGATCCACGGGTATATTATTTGTTCCTGCTTTATTGCTTTTCTTTGCATAGAAGAAACAACTATTCTTTAGCTTTGAGTCTTATAGAAGCCACTCGGGGAAAATGATGTATAGCAGATTTTTCTACATTCATTTTTATATGCCCCATGAGTCGATGCTTGATCGCTTTGATGGTTTTGTTTTAACTTCGAGATATGTTGAGGGCTCGAGATATGTTGAGGGCTTTGGTGGTGGTCAGCTCATCGAAAAAGGGAAATCAGGGGGAGAGTTGGGAAAACCGGTCCGTGGCTGGGCGGGGGTTGCCGGGTTGTGCGGGCGGGGCGTATTTTGTGGTGGAGTCGTTGCCGCGTGCACGCAGTTTACGGGGTATACGCAGCGTGAAAACGCTTCCTTTTCCGGGTTCGCTCTCGACACGTAGGCGGCCTCCGATGCGTTCGGTGAGAACTTTTGCGATGGCGAGTCCGAGGCCGACGCCTTCGTGCATGCGGCGCACACTCATGTCACTCTGGTTGAAGAGGCCGAAGATGGCGTCGCGCTTTTCGGGAGCGATGCCGCAACCGGTGTCGGCGACAGAGACGGCGACTTCTTTGCCTTCCTCCCGGACCGTTACGGACACCTGTCCCTTCTCGGTGAACTTGACGGCGTTTTCGATGAGGTTGAGAAGGATTTGGCGCAAGACGGCGGAATCCGAAATGAAACAGCGCGGGAAGGATGAGTCTGGGGAGAGCCCGATCCCGATGCCTTTATCGCCGGCGGCGGCGGAGTGGTCCAGGATGGTCGAGGCGACGAGTTCGTGCAGGTTGATTTCCTCCGGATCGACGCCGACGCTTCCCGATTCGATTTCGGCGAAAATGAGAATGCGTTCGATGAGATGAAGGAGCTGATTGGAGGAGTCGAGGGCGGTCTCGAGCATCTCACGGTCTTCAGGATCGCGGACGTTCTCCAGTGCGAGTTGGCACGGACCGATGATGCCATTGAGGGGGGTACGGAGTTCATGGCTGACAACGGCAAGAAAAGACGATTTGGCGCGGTTGGCGCGCTCGGCTTCTTCTTTTGCTTCGAGGAGCCGCTCAGCTTGGCGTTTCTTTTCGGTGACGTCTTCTTTCACAGCGAGGAAGGCGTTGATTTCACCCTCCTCGGTGATGATGGGGCATATGGAGGCGACTTCCCAGAAAGTGCTGCCATCCTTGCGGCGGTTGAGGAACTCGCCGTGCCATTCTTCGCCGGCCTTGATCGTCGTCCACATCGCTTTGTAGTAATCAGGGGGAATATCGCCCGACTTGAGGACGCGCGGGTTCTCGCCGATGACCTCTTCAATGGTATAGCCTGTCACCTCGGTGAATTTAGGATTCACATATTCGATCCTGCCTTCGGTGTCGGTGATGACGACGGAGGCGGGGCTCTGCTCGACAGCGCGTGTGAGTTTGCGGTAGTGGTCTCGGTTTTCACGCAGCTCTTCAAATGCCTTTTGGCGGCGGAGACGGCCCCTCAGGAGCATGCCGAGAGCTACTGTTGCAAGCGAATAGAGGACGAGCACATGTGGGCCGACCGCATGCAGGATCTCCACTGCGGTTTCACGCGGCAACGTGAACATGAGCGCGAGCATGAC
>SKLD01000509.1 GCA_007123395.1 Opitutales bacterium | reverse complement strand
CCACGGCGAACTGCCACTTCATGCTCGCGGCCATGATTCTCGCGGGGCTTGACGGGATTGAGCGAAAGCTTGACCCCGTCGCGGCGGGCTACGCCGATGCGAAGAACACCGAGAAGAAGCGTTTTCCCCTGCACCTCAACGCGGTTATGGACGGGCTGCGCGCGGACAACGCTTTCCTCAAGCCGGTTTTTCCACAGGAGTTGATCGACCTTTGGACGTCAATGAAAGAGGGCGAAGCGAAGCACGTCTACCACGCGCCTACGCCGGAGGAATACGAGCTGTACTTCAACGCCTAGCCGTCTCCGCGAAGATAACAGTGCAGCGCTGCCGTTAAACGGCGCTTATCCACCCTGCAAGCGATTCTTCCCTTGCTTCGGCGCGGGGGATGGTCGATTTCCTTGGCCGGAATGGAAACCCTTCGTGCGACGGGAAGCCACTTGGCGGAGATGTATGCGCGGGCTGCCGAGCTTTACGGCGACCTGCCCGCCTTTGCTACCCGGCAGGCGCGCGGGCGGTGGACTCCTGTCGGATTCCGTCGGCTCTTCGAGGACGGACGTGCGCTCGCCACGGCGCTGATCGAACTCGGGGTCGTGGCGCGGGAGCATGTAGGTCTGCTCGGCGACAACCGCCTCGAGTGGATACTCGCGGATTACGGCGTGCAACTCTGCGGCGCGGCGGACGTCCCGCGCGGGCGCGACATCACCGACGCTGAGATTGAATACATCCTGCGCCACGCGGGTGTGCGCGTGACCTTCGTAGAGGACACCCGCCTCGCCCGCCGGGTGTACACGCTTCGCAGCCGCTTGCCGGAGTTGCGTGAGATTATCCTGCTCGACCTCGATGGCGATGCGCCGGAGGGCGTCCGCCGACTCGGAGATCTCGTGGCGCGCGGACATGTGTTGCGCGGGGCGGGCGACCGCAAGGTGGAGGAGCGCATCGCGGGTATCCGTCCGGACGACCTTTTTACGTTGATCTACACATCCGGGACGACAGGTGAGCCGAAGGGGGTGATGCTCACCCATGCCAACATGATGTCGCAGTTGGACAACATCCGCATGGACATCCGCTGCACCGACCGCATACTTTCCATCCTGCCCGTCTGGCATGTGTTCGAGCGCGTCTTCGAGATGATCGCCATCAGCCGCGGCTGCTGCAACTACTACACAAGCCCGCGGCACCTTGCCGACGACCTCGCCGATGTGGAGCCAACCTTCATGGGTTCGGCTCCCCGGCTTTGGGAGAACCTGCACCAGCGCATTCTCAAGCGCGTTCGGGAAACCCACCCGGTTCGCCAGGCGCTCTTCCACACCGCATACTTCCTCGCGCACTACTACAAGGAGTCGGTGTTTTTTCTCACACGGAGGCAGCTGCGCCTGCGCGCGCGGGGCCTCGCATGGGAGACCGGGGCGACCGTTTTCCATGCGCTGCGGTGGTTTCTGCTCCTGCCGTGGTACGGCTTCTTCAACGCCGCGGTACTCGAGAAGCTGCGGCTCGTCGTGGGCGGCGCCTTCAAGGGATCGGTGTCCGGGGGCGGCGCGCTGCCGTGCGAGGTCGATCAATTTTTCAACTACCTTGGCATTCCTGTTTTCGAGGGATACGGTCTCACCGAAACCTCGCCGGTGGTGGCCGTGCGCACACCCTCCAAGCTCGTCATCGGAACAGTGGGGCCGCTCATCCCGGAGACCGGGGTCCGTATCACCGACCCGGATTCAGGGTCGGTGCTGTTTCCGGACCCGGCGTGTCCCAACGGCGGGCGCGGGCGGCGCGGGGAGATCGAAGTCCGCGGCCCCCAGGTAATGAAGGGCTATTACAAAAAACCGGAGGCGACGGCAGTGGCGCTGCGCGACGGTTGGTTCCGCACCGGCGATCTTGGGATGGTGACCTTAAACGAATGCCTGCGGATCGTCGGTCGCCTGAAGGACACCATCGTGCTCTCCAGTGGCGAAAATCTCGAGCCGGGGCCGATCGAGGCGCGCCTCAACCAGAGCCCGCTCATCGAGCATGCTGTCGTCGTCGGGCAGGACCGCAAGTTTCCCGCCCTCCTCATCGTGCCCTCGCCGGAGGCCGCAGCATCCGCCGACGGGGAACTGCCGGAGCGCATCGGAGCGGAGATCCGAACGCTGGTCTCGGCGGCGACGGGCTTCAAAGCACACGAAGTGGTTCGTGAGTTCCGGCTTGTTCCGGGCACGTTCCGGGTGGGCGAGGAACTGACCAACCTGCAAAAGCTCCGGCGCCATGTTGTGGCGGAAAAATACCGGGATCTCATTGAGTCGATGTATGTGCATGAAGCCCGGCGCAAGGAGGCCAAGTCATGATGGAGATCGACCGCGAACTGCTCAACACCGGCGAGCAGGCCCTCCTCGCCGTAATGATCCTCATTATCATGTTCGGCATGGGGGCAAGCCTGACGCCGCGCGACTTCCGCGAGGCATTGCACCGTCCAAAGGGGATGGCCATCGGTTTCCTCTCCCAGTTCGGCTTAATGCCGCTCATCGCGCTGGGGCTGGCCATGTTGCTGCGGTTGCCGCCGCCGCAGGCCATCGCCCTTGTGTTAGTCGGGTGTTTGCCGGGCGGGACGACCTCGAACATGTTCGCCTACTTCGCGCGGGGATCCGTTGCGCTGAGTATTTCCATGACGGCGGCGTCCACCCTGTTGGCGCTTATCTTTGTCCCCATTTTGCTCAATCTCTACGCCTCTGGATTTGCCGCACGGATCGATGCCGCGATGCTCGCGGAGGGCGCGGAAGGGTTCGTCATCCCGCACGTGAACATCATCGTTTCGCTCCTGCTCGTGCTCGTGCCGGTGGGGGCGGGGATGGTCCTGCGCCGCTTCTCGTCGGATTGGGCGAAGACAGCTGAGGACACCGCCGCATTCATGGGAATCGTGGTGATCCTCTTTCTAATCGGCTCGGTGACGCTCCGGCACGGGGGGCTCTTTGTGCAGACGCCGGGTTCAGTCTACACCGCCGCGCTCGGGGTGAGCCTTGCCGGTTTTTTCTTCGGATATGGATTCGCGGCGCTCTGGCGCGTGGAGCCAAGGCAGCAACGCGCCATCAGCCTCGAGACGGGTATCCAGAACACGCCCATCGCTTTCGCCGTCATTTTGCTCAGCTTCGAGGAGCCGTTGCGCAGTCAGATGCTCTGGCTCCCCATCCTCTATGCGACCTCGGTTGTTATTACGTCCTCGGTCGTGACGCTGTATTTCCGGAAGATCGGGCGCATCGACGATG
>SKLD01000146.1 GCA_007123395.1 Opitutales bacterium | reverse complement strand
GCGCGCGGCTTCCGCGCCAGCGTGTCGACACCCTCATCCTCGAGACGACGCGCGGCCGCACGGCGCGCCCCGCCGGCACCACCCGTGACACCGAAGCCGCGCGGTTTCTCCAACACATCCGCACCGTCTACGCCCGCGGGGGCTCGGTCCTTGTTCCCGCCTTCGCCCTCGGGCGCATGCAGGAAATCCTCACCCTCCTCCACCGCGCGAAGCTCGGCGGCGAGTTACCGCCCGTCCCCGTCTACGCCAGCGGTCTTGGCCTCGACCTCGTCAACCACTTTGAAGAGATCTCGCGCAAAACAGGCGGATGCGACTTTCGTCGGCAGGTGGTGAAAGATCTCGGCGTCCTGCCCCTCCCGGACGAAGGCAACGGTGCCAAGCTCCCCCGTCACCGCGCGGTCTACATCCTCAGCAGCGGCATGATGGTGGCGAAGACGCCCTCATACAATGCCTGTGCAGCGCTCCTCGGCAACGAAAGTAACGCTATCGCCTTCGTTGGCTACTGCGATCCCGGCACCCCGGCGGGCAAACTCCTCGCCGCCCCCGTCGGCGCGCCCTTCCTTTTCGACGCCGCCGACAAACGCGTCGACCGCCTTGCATCCGTCGAGCGGTTCGACCTCAGTTCCCACGCCGAGCGCGAGGAACTCCTCGACTTCGCCGTCGGCCTCGAGCCCCGCGCCGTCGTCCTCACGCACGGAGACCCCGGCGCCCGCCAATGGTTCGCCGCCGCCCTCGGCGAAGCCCTCCCGAAGACCGCCGTCCTCGATCCCGAGCCCCTCCGAACCTACGCGGTCTGAAGAAGCCGCGCGCCCGCGTCAACCGTTGCCGCCAACGGTGCGAATTAGGAACTGGCGGGCGGGCGGGCGTTTTTCTTCAGAACGCGTAAAACTTCTCCCGCAGCACACGCATGTTCGCGGCGGCGTCGAAGTGCGAGAGCGTCCACTCGCGGCCGCCTTTTTGCAGGCGTTGGTAGACACCGTCGTCCGTGGCGAGGAGGCGCAAAGCGGTTGCGGCCTGCCTACCCTCGCCGAGGAGCCCGGAGTGCCCGTGCGAGACGGCTTCGGCCACGCCCCCGACGCGGCTCGCCACCACCGGCACTCCCGCCGCCATCGCTTCCGCGACGGCATTGGGCAGTCCCGCCCGGTCGCCGTTGCGCGCGACGACGCCTGTAAAAAGCAACACGTCCGCCCACTCCAGCGCCTCGAGCACACGTGCGAAAGGCTGCCGCCCCTCAAACCGCACGCACGGCGCCAGCCCGCGCGCGGCGACGCGTGCCTCCGTCAGCCGGCGCTTCGGCCCGTCGCCGATGAGCCGCGCCTCAAACTCCAGCCCGTCGGCGCGGGCTTGTCCGAGCACCTCCACAAGCGCGTGATACCCCATTTTCTCCACAA
This sequence comes from Opitutales bacterium, assembly GCA_007123395.1. Classification (GTDB taxonomy): domain Bacteria; phylum Verrucomicrobiota; class Verrucomicrobiia; order Opitutales; family Oceanipulchritudinaceae; genus SLLG01. The sequence continues at coordinate 10,540 of SKLD01000146.1, read as the reverse complement.
AGCGCCCTACCGCCAAAATCCGCAGCGGTAAGCGCGACGGCCGCATGGGATGCAGAGGGGGAAAGCGCACGAGCCCGCGCCGGATAAGCACAACCTTATCCGGGGGCACGCCCGCGCGCAGCAGCCGCTGCCGCCCCGCCTCCGTGGAGGTGCGGACAAAATGTGCGCGCCCCACCTTCTCCGCGAGCAACCAATCGCCCCCGCCCTCGAAGAGGTCGTAGGCGTGTGCGCCCATGCTGTAGGGCAAGCCAATGAGCCGGTCGAGTAGCCACGCCGCTGCCGCCGGAAGTCCCGCCCACGCGGCATGGACATGGTGGTAGCGCCGACGCCTGATCCCCCGCGCATGGATGAGCACGAAGCCGAAGCCGAGCAGATTTTCGCCCGCGTTGAGCGCGGTTGGCATAGGGCGCAGAATCATTGCCTGCATCAGGCTGCTGAGCACTGCGGGCCGCCGCGCCAGCCAATAGGGCAGCCACCAGAAAAGCTTTGCCAGTTCCCAAAAACGGAAACGCCGGACATCCTCGCCCCCGCCGCCCCAGACGGAGACAATATCCAACTCCGTGCCCGCCGCCCGCAGCGCTTCCACTTCACGCTGCACAAAGGTTTCCGTCGGCGCCGGATAGGTCGTGCAGATGAAGAGCACGCGGTTGGTCCTTACGGTCTCGGCGGGCAGTCCTTGCTTAGGCGGTAGCGGCGGCATGGGGCAACTTTCCCGCGCGGGCGCGGGCGGCGGCAAGGATTTCCCCGGTGAAGGCCTCGGGCGAGTCATCGACATCGAGCCGCCGCATGGCCGCCCGCGCGCTCTCAAAGGCGGGCCCGCGGTCCGCCCAGCGCGCCACTGCCTCCGTGAGTCCTTGCGGCGACTTCACCGCCACACCCGCGCCGTTCTCCGTGAAGTAGGTGATGGTGAGGCGCTCCTGCGGCATGTCGCCCCCCAGCGTGTCGAAGATCACCGGACAATCAAAATGCAGGGCCTCCGCCATCGTGTTGGCCCCGCCCCGTGTCACAACGCAGTCCGAGACCTGCAAATAGTGGTGCATGCGGGTGCTGAAGCCCTCAATGTGCAGGGGCATCTCCGGGTGGGCCGCCTGCCACCCGCGCAGACGTGCAAGCGCTTTGTCATTGCGCCCGCACACAGCGAAAACCTGCACCTTGTCACGCTGCGGCAGCAAAGCATCGAGAAACGGCAGATGGTGATTGGCCCCGTAGCCCCCGGTAGCCAGAAAAACCGTAAACCGGTCGGCGTCCAACCCGTCGAGACTGCCGCGGAAGCGTCGGCGCTCCGCCTCGTCCATCTGCCCGGCGAAGGCCTCCGGCGGCAGAAACTTGCATAGAATGCGCGTGCGCGAGCGAGGCATGCCCAGTGCGACGGCCCGTTCGCGGCCTTCCTCCGTGCGCGCCGCGTAGAGATCGGCCGCCGGGTTCACCCAGTTACGGCTGAAACCGTATCCTCCGCTCCACTCGCCGCTGTAGGTCGCGCAAAACACACGCCTGTCGCCAAGCAAGCGCCTCGCGTCCTCGAAATAGCCCCGGTTCGTGCTGTCGTGAAAACTCACGACAACGACCGGCTTGTATTCGGCAAGGAGCCTTCGGTAATGCCGGCCGCCGTAGGTCACCCGCCCCCGGTGGCTCGCCCCGAACACCTCGACGATATGCCAGTAGACATGGTGCAGGCGCGGCCAGTGGCGCTGGATGGTGTTGTAGACCCACACGCCGAACCGCCCTACCGGCCCGCCGTCCTCGATGACATGGGCGACGCGCACTTCCGCCGCATCGCCCGCGAGTCGCCGCACCCATGCGCGAAAGGCCCGCGCCCGCATGTCGTGTCCGCTTCCCGTGCTCGAAGTCAGGGCGAGAATACGCAGGGGCCGGGCGGTCGGATTCGGGCTATCCATATCTCGCGCTCCATTATTCGTGCCGCGCGAACACGGTCACCACATTGGCCCCGCCAAAGCCGCTGCTGTTCGACACCACGACCCGCGGTGCCTCGTCGAGACTCTCCCGCGGCAGAAACAGTCCCGCCGCTTCCGGATCGGGATCAACGAGGTGCGCCGCACCGGGAATGAACCCGTGATGCAGCGCGAGCACCGAAAACGCCGCCTCCATGATGCTCGACAGCGAAAGAGCGTGCCCCGTGAGTGCCTTCGTGCTGCTCACCGCCGGACGCTTGCCGCCCGTACCGAAGACGCGCCGCAGCGCACGGCACTCCGATGCGTCGCCCATCGGCGTGGAGGTCGCGTGCGCATTCACGTAATCCACGTTCTCCCGCGCCACCCCTGCAGCGGCGATGGCCGCCTCCATGGCACGGGCCAGTCCCGCTCCCTCCGGATGGGCGATGGCCATGTGCGTGCCGTCCGTCGATTGTCCCCAGCCTTTGAACTCGGCGTAAATCTCCGCCCCCCGTGCGCGCGCCGCCGACCCCTCCTCCAGCACCATTGCCACGCTGCCCCCGGTCCCCACGAAGCCGTCCCGCCCGCGGTCGAACGGGCGCGAAGCTGTGTCCGGATCGCGCGAGGGAGTGAGCACCCGCATACTCGCAAAAGGCAGGATTGTTTCCGGCGTGAAGTCCTCCGCCCCGACCACGAGCATGCGGTCCTGTCGCCCCAGCGCGATCTCGTCGAAGGCATAGCCAAGAGCATGACCGCTCGAGGCGCAGGCCGAGATGAAGCCGGCCGAGGCACCCTGAATCCCGAGCGCCGGAACAAGATTAAAGTTCAACGTGCCCGCCGTTGATGCGACAATGCCGAGGGGCGAGCAGCGCGAGGGCCCCACCCGCTTCATCCGGTCGATGTGGTGGTGCGTGAGCATGGCCGAACCCGCTGAGGCCGTGAACAGGCCCGTGCGCGGATGCGCCACCGCGTCCTCCCCAAGCCCCGACGCGTCGATGGCCTGACGCAGGGCATAGGTCGCATAGAGCGCGTTCGGCGAGAGCGCGCGCAACTGGTCAAGCCGGAACGACAGGTTGTCCGGAAACGTCCAGTCCTCGGCGTCCGCCGAGTCCGTGCGGAACCCCGGCACCGGCGCGGCAAGTTTCACCGGCACCGACGCGTCGTCAAAGGGCTCGTAGCGCACGATCCCGTGCCGCAGCGAGCGCAGCGCGCCAAGGACTGCCCCGGCGTCCAGGCCGAGACATGTGGCAAATCCAAGACCGGTGACAACTACGCTCCGTGACATGATAGACCACAGGTTATCCACGGCGGACGCTCCGTCTCAGCCGCGAAGCCCCGGCGCGCCGCCGGCCTCCCGCGCGAAGCGCACGCGCCCCAGCCTTCAGCGGACACCGATACCGACCGCCTCCCCGGCCAACCGCGTGGCAAAGGTCAGGGAAATCTCCTCTGCCCGCGCCACTCGGGTGCCGTTGCAGAAAATTGACCCCTCAAACTGGGCGAGGGGCTCATGCACCTTTTTCAAGCGCACCTTTAGTTGCAGCGTGTCGTGGGGACGGCAAACCCGGTGGCAACGGATACCGTCTCCGCCCACAAAGAAGACGGATGCCGGATCCACCTCCGGGCTGTCCACCGGGCCCGATTCGCTTTTCAGCAGAAAGAGCACCGCCAGTTGTCCCAGCGCCTCCAGCATGAGCGAGGCGGGAAACACCGGATTGCCCTTAAAGTGGCCCTCAAGGAAGGCTTCGTCGCCCGAAATGTGGTAGCTGCCCTCGGCGTATTCGCCGTTGATGCGCGCCTCCTGCAAAAACAAAAACGGCGGCTGCTGCGGAAGTGTCGCCGCGATCTGCTCGAAATTGAGCACATTCTTGCTCGCCGGCGGCGGCAACCCCCGCGTCTTCGCGTCGAGGTAGAGCTTCAGATCGCCGAGTGTGCGGATGTTGCGCAGTTCCTCGTTCTCGATGGAAATATGCAGCGTCTCTTCCACGAGGATCACGATCTCGACCATCAGGAGCGAATCGATTCCGAGATCGTCCATCAGCCGAGTCGCATCGTTGCCCTCGCGGATCACCGGACGCACGTCCGGCTCCACAAAGCGCTCGAGAATGCCCAGCACAATGGGCGGGACGAGTGCCGGGTCCTTTGTCTCCTGAAACGCGACCGCCGCTTCAATCGCTGACTCCGGGCACCGCTTGAGAGACTCGCGGAGTTCGCTGTGTTTGACTACCGTGTTCGACATGAGAGATCCGTGGTTTCAGTCAAGTGTGGTGGCGCCGGTTCACGCAATCCGGAGACCCGGCCCCGAAACCGACAACTTGATTTAAACGAAAACTCCCTAGGGGGAGCCTCTTCGGCTGTAAATCCTTAAATGGGTGCCCTCCGGTCCGCTCCACCCGCAGTCCGCGACCGCGCAAACCGGTGTTTTGAATGGTTGTAACTGGGCTCATAAACCAACTTGGTAAAACCACAGTGAATTCCTTCGGTTACAAATCCACGGTAGAAAGCCTCCTGCCCGTTCCCGGCGAGATCCGTCGCGCCCTCTTTGCGACCGCCCTCTGCGTCGTCATCTTCACCGCCGCCGGCGGCCAAATCAGCGGGCCGCCCGCCGAACTGCGCTTCCCCCATTTCGATAAATTCGTCCACGTCGCCGTCTACGGCCTCCTCGCCACCGCCTTCGCCCGCGTCCGCTTTGACTCCCGCCGCCCGTGGCGCGCCGTCCTCTTTGGCACCGCCGCCGCCACCCTCTTCGGCCTCGCCGACGAAACCCGCCAATACCTCAACCCCCACCGGCTCTTCGAGTGGGCCGACGTCGTCGCCGACTTCGCCGGTGCCCTCACAGCCTCCCTCGCCTACGCCCACTGGCCCCTCTACCGCCGCCTCCTCGAATTGTCTCCCTCTTCCTCCTCATCATCTTCATCTTTCTGAGCCGAGCCGAATTTCCGCCTCCGGGAGACACCACCCCAAAAACGCGCCGCGACCGCAAAAAACAACCGCCGGAGCATACACCGGCGGTCGTCCTCCCAAAAACCAAAGCCTCCCCCCTCCCGCTCAACGGCGGCGCCGCAAACGCCAAGCCAGCAAAAGAGCCACGCCCCCGAACAACGCCCCGTAGACCGAGGGCTCGGGGATGACGGTTAAATCCCCTTCGATCCCTCCGATTCGGAATGCCCCGCCACCAGTTGAGGCACGAGACCCGTCATCATATCCTGCGATGCGAACAGTTACAGTCGTAAAGAATCCGGTAGCAGCGCCGGCAACCGAGAGTATTGGTGTCGCTTCATCTGGCATGGACACGGAATCGATTGCTTCACCATCAACGATTAATGCGGCTCCTGCAGGTCCTGCGCCCGTCGAGCGAACCAAACTCGATACGCCGTCGAGTGAAAACTCCAGTCCCGGATCGGCAGTGATCGTAAAAAAGAAGTTCCTAGCCTCAAGTGGGTCCGTGGATGCCATCCATCCACCGGATGATTGCGCCGCCGGAACTCCGTCGAATGTTGTGCCGAACGACACGTAAGAAATCGATCCTGCGGAAACCTCAACAGCAGTAATCGAAATCCCAAGCGGGGCATTTATCAGCTGGTTCGGCTCATCCGCTGCAAAATCAATCGAAAAGGCCTGCCCCGCCGCCGATGCAGCGAAGCACACAGAGGAAGCGAGCAGAAGGGAGAGGCGCTTGCGGTGGTTCATGGACACTCTCATGGATGAAGTTGCGGTGGTCGGCGGAGAAGCCCCGCGCGGAGGCATACCCGCACGAAACTAAAGCGAAGCAAAAACGCATCTTCCTCCGCCGTCAACCTCGGGATAGTGCCGAAACCGCATTTCCCCCGCCCAACCCGCTCCACGCCATTCCTCTACCATAACCGCAAATCTATCTCACAATTAAATTTATATCAATCTTATCTCGTAATTAAATCAGTTGACACCTTGGTCGCAGACAGGTGTCAGGCGGAGAATTTCCGGAAAACGCATCGACACACCGCCGCGCCTCCGTACCACTCACCCACATGGACAAAAACGACAATCCTCCTCCCGCCTTCCTTGTCGACCTTCTCAATGCCCGTTCGCCTTCCGGCTACGAGGCCGAGGCGCAGGCCGTCGTCGACCGTGTCGTCGAGCCCGCCGTCGACGAATACCGCCGCGACACGATGGGCAACCGCATCGTCACGGTGAACCCCGGCGGCGATCCCACGCTGCTTCTCTCCGGGCACATGGACGAGTTGGGGCTGCTCATCAGCTACGTCGACGACAAGGGCTTCCTCTACTTCGAGACTGTCGGCGGCATCGACCTCCAGACGGTCTCCGGCCGCCGTGTCTCCATCCTCACGCCCAAGGGCATCGTGCGCGGCGTCACCGGCCGCCGCGCCATCCACCTCCTCAACGAAGAAGAGCGCAAACAGGTGCCCAAACGCGAGAACCTGTGGATCGACATCGGCGCAAAGTCCAAGGACGAAGCCCTTCAGCGCATTCGCATCGGCGATGTCGCCGTCTACGACCACACATTCGAGATGCTTCACGGCTCCCTCGGGGTGGCGCGCGCCTTCGACAACAAGTCCGGCTGCTACGTCGTCATGGAAGCCACGCGCCGCCTCGCCGCGATGAAGGATGCCCTTGCCGCCAAGGTCGTCGGAGTCGCCACCGCGCAGGAGGAGGTCGGCTGCCGCGGCGCGCGTACTGTCGCCACCCTCGTGCCCGCCCACTTCGCCCTCGCCGTCGACGTCGGCCACGCCACCGACCACCCCGAGTGCGACAACCGCCGCTTCGGCGAGTTCAAGCTCGGCGGCGGTCCCATCATCACACGCGGCGCCAACGTCAACCCCCTCGTCTTCGACCGCCTTGTAACTGCCGCCGAAAGCGCCGGCATCCCCTTCCAGATCGAGGCCAACGCCCGCCCCACCGCCACGGACGGACGCGAGTTGCAGATGGGCAACGGCGGCGTCGCCACCGGCGTGCTCTCCGTCCCGCTGCGCTACATGCACACCCCGAGCGAAATCGTCGATCTTGAGGACATCGAAAACACCGTGCGCCTCATCGTCGCCTTCGCCAAAGGTCTCGAATCCGGCGCCCGCGGCGACTGGTAACCCGCCCGCCCCGGTCCTCGGCTCATTCCCGCCCCCGCGCACCGCAAATAAATATTGTCTGTTATAAACTTTTCGCAGTCAACAAATAAATGTCTGTTATTTACTAGTCTTCGCCCGGCAGCACCCGGCGGACTATCTTGAGGGGCTGGAGGGGCTGGAAAAGTCCTGCGCGGATGCACTTGCACAGGCGCGCTAGGCCGATCCCGCCTTCAAACCGGAGGCGGTTATCGGCATCAGCGTCGACACCACAGGGTCGAGCCTGATTCCCGCAGACGTGCGCAACCGCCCGCTGCCGATGAACGCCTCCTACAAGGACAACGTCGCTGCGCATTGCCGGCCGTTCTTCCCGACGAAAACGCCGCAAACACTGTTTATAAGCGGTTGAGGGTCGTCTTGTCGGGCTACAAGTCGCTTTTCATATTGCAATGGTCTGGCACCATCAAACACCCTCTGCGCGTTAGTCTGCTGATGACTTGGAGCAAGAACAGCTGATTGAAATTATTTTTAATCAACAACTTACCAAACCTCTTCGGGGAAGTTAGGTGAAGGAGCGGCTGCACATCAAGGATGTCAGCGTAAGAACGAGAGTAACACGCATACTTGCGGAAGCGAGAGGGAGGAAAAGACAAAGACGCAGAGCCGGACCCGGGCTTTATCACGGAAAAACCCCGCCTCCGGTTTGCGTTGCGGGCTATCCCGCCACACGCTCCCCGCCGGTAGCGAAACGTTCGCGCCTGTGCTAACTTGCTTTCCATGAACTTCGGTTGTCCTAACCATCAGCTCAACCCCGCGCCGCGCCACAGCGTGGCATCCTTCCGCGCCAAGCCGTGTTAACCCCGAAAAAAGTCGAAATCCTTTCTCTCGGGGACGAGCTGCTTGTGGGAATCCGTGTCAACAGCCATCTCACCTACCTAGGCGGCGAGTTGGTGCGGCACGGCCTCGAACTCGGGCGCGACCAAGAGTTGCCTGATGACGCCGACACCATCCGCGGTGCCGCCAAGGAAGCGCTGGACCGCGTCGATCTTCTCATCACGACCGGCGGTCTCGGCCCCACCTCCGACGACGTCACTGTCGACGCCCTTGCTTCCGCCCTGTGCCGCTCGACCCGCCATGATCCCGCCGTCGAAGAGTCCATCCGCGCCCGCTTTGCGCGACGTGGGCTCACGCCCACGGAAAACAATCTCCGGCAGTGCCGGGTGATCGAGGGCGCGGAGGTGTTGCCAAATCCGAACGGGACAGCCCCCGGCCAGTGGATCGAAGACGGCGGCAAGGTGATCGCCGTGCTGCCTGGACCACGCGGCGAGATGCAACCGATGTTCGCGGAACAGGTGCTGCCGCGCCTCATCCGCATGGGATGGGCGAGCGAACGCATCCCGTTTTTGCAGATCCGCACCACCGGGCTGGGCGAGAGTCAAGTCGCGGCGACGCTTGATCCACTATTCGAGCCGTTTGCCGGACGGCTGCGCGTGGCCTACTGCGCCCACGAGGGAATCGTCGACGTGCGGCTCGCCGCCGCGGGCGAAGACGCGCTTGAAGTCGGAGAACTCACCAGCGTCGGCGAGCGCTGCCGCAGCGCCTTGGGATCCGCCTTCGCCGCCTTCGGCGATTCACCCGTCGCCGCGATCATCCTGCGCCAACTCCGCCGCCACGGCAAGACGCTCGCCGTCGCCGAGTCATGCACGGGCGGGCTTCTCGCGGCCCGCTTCACAGCGGTAGCAGGATCTTCCAAGGTCTTCAACGGCGGTATTGTTTGTTACCGTAACGATGCAAAGACAAACCTTCTCGGCGTCCCCGCCTGCCTCATCGAGCAGCACGGGGCCGTAAGCCCGGAATGCGCCGTCGCCATGGCAACGGGTGCGGCGGAGGCCCTCGAGTCCGACTACGCCCTGAGTATCACCGGATTCGCCGGGCCCGAAGGCGGCAACGAGCCGCCCGGTACTGTCTACATCGGCTATCACAGCCCCATCGGCGTCTGGGCCAGCAAGATCCACCACGCCGGTAGCCGCGAGGCAGTGCGCGAACGCGGAGTCAATGCCGCCCTCGACTTCATGCGCCGCAAACTCAGAAAATACGAAATGCATGAGCTGCTGGAGTGCCTGCGCTGCTGAGAACGCTGAAGTAAAACAAAGAAACGCGCGGTGAAGCGCCTCATGGATGGCTCGGATCGCCCGAATGCCCGCAGGCATATTCAGCAAAAGGGCCTCCTCAATCCCCCGTCATATCCACGAGCGAGAGACGGCGGATCGCCGGGTGCTTCCGGATTTCGGCGAGCGCGGCGGAAGGCGGACGGCTGTCGAGACCGCACAGGTTGACAGCCACCCCGCCCACGCTGTTGCGGCTGAGCGACATGTTCGAAATGTTCAGGTCGTGCTTCGCCAGCACCGTGCCGAGCATGCCAACAATCCCCGGCACGTCCTCGTTTTCCAGCACGAGAAAATAGCGGTCGTCGAGCGGCACTTCCACGGCACGGCCGTTGATAAAGGTGAGGCGCGGACGTTGCGATTTGCCGAGAATCGTTCCCTCGATCGCGGACTCTCCGCCCTCCGCATCGAAAGCCTCCACACGGATGAGTTCGGCGTAGTCGCCCTCGAGGCTCGACTTAACGATCTCTCCTTCAATACCGAGGCGCTTCATCACCCGCGGCGCGTTGACATCGTTGACATCATCTGTGATCAGCCGCAGGTAGCCGCGCTGCAGGGCGCGGTTGAGCGGTCCCGTCTCCACGTCGAGTAACCGCCCCGAGTAAGTTATGCGCAGCTTTACGACCTGGTCAGGCGTGATCTGCTGCATGAAGGTGCCCATCTTGTAGGCCAGGGCGAGGTAGGGGCGCAGCACCTTCAGCGTCTCGGGGTCGACCGAGGGCGCGTTCACCGCGTTACGCACCCAGCCACCGCGCAGAGCCTCGGCGACACATTCCGCCACCTCAAGGCCCACGTTTTCCTGCGCTTCCACCGTCGACGCACCGAGGTGCGGCGTCATGACCACGCGGTCGTAGCCGCGCAGAGCACTTTCCGCCGGCAGCGGCTCGTCCTCGAAAACATCGAGGCCCGCCGCTGCCACTTTTCCCGACTCCAGAGCGGCGGCTAGTGCCGCTTCGTCAATCAGTCCGCCGCGCGCGCAGTTGAGGATGCGCACGCCCGTCTTCATCTTTGCGAAAGCGTCCGCGTCGAGCATGTGTTTTGTCGCGTCCGTCTTGGGCATATGCACCGTGATGAAATCCGCCTCTTTTAACAGCTCGTCGAGTTCCACCTTGCGCACACCCAAGTCGCGCGCCCGCTCGGCGGTCAAATAGGGATCGTAGGCAAACACGGTCATCTCAAAAGCCTTGGCCCGCTTTGCCACTTCCGAACCGATGCGTCCGAGACCGAGCACACCGAGCGTCTTTTTGCACAGCTCAGCTCCCTGAAAAGCCTTCTTATCCCACTTGCCCCCTTTCATCGAGGCGTTGGCCTGGGGAATCGGGCGCGCTGAGCACAGCAGATGCGTGAAGGTCAGCTCTGCCGTCGCGATCGTGTTGCCGCCGGGGGTATTCATCACGATGATGCCGCGGTCGGTGGCAGCGGAGACATCAAT
>SKLD01000288.1 GCA_007123395.1 Opitutales bacterium | reverse complement strand
TCGCGCTGCTGCGGCGCTGGATTGGCCGTAGCTAGGACAAAGTGTTGAACTTGACCCGGCCGGAATCCGTTACCGCGTGCCTCAGGCAAGGGCGAGCAACTCGCGCGGGGGCGGGGTGTCGCGGATGATCTGGGAGGGGTCGGGACCGACGCCGATGTAGCGGAGGTGAGGTAGGTCGGCCCCCTCAAGCTGCTTCTCCGCGCCGAAGGCGACCTGCACGGTGGCTTTATAGAGTGTCGCTATGTAGCGGCGCGCGGCAGCGGGCAGATCGACAAAGCGGCGCACGGCGCTGATGTCCTCTGACCAGCCGGGCAGTTGGAGATAGACGGGTTGCCATGTCGTGTGTTGCGCATGGGCGCGCGGCACGTGGTGATGGATCGTACCGTCGGGTGCCCGGTAGGCGACGCAGACAAGGAGTTCGCCGCCCTGCCAGTCGCCGCCGTAGGTGAGGGCGTCGAGTTTGTTGAGGCAGATGTCTTGGCAGCCGCCGTAGCGGATGGCGTCGCCCTTCTCCACGGCGTCATACCAGCCAACCATGCGCTGGCGCCCCGTTGTGACGCCGAATTCGAGTTTTTTGAGGCGCTCGCCGAGGGGGTGCCCGTCGGGTATGCGGCTGATAAAGGTGTGTGTGCCGACTTTGGTGTCGTAGGCCTTGCAGGCACCGACGATGTGGACCGGTTGCACGGGCATGCCCGCGCTGAGGAAGAACTCCGCCGGAAGGGTGTGCGAAGAAGTCACGTTGGGCGGGAAGCCGAACCGCTTGTCGAGCCAGAAGGCCTGCCCGAATTCACCGATGACCGCGCGTCCGGCGTCGCGGGCGGCAAACAAAGCCTCGCGCACGTCACCGATGTTCCGTGCCAGCCGGGTGCCCGCCATCCAGTAATCATCGACGAGAGCCGCCTCATTGAGCGTGAAGGGCTCGCCGCCTTTGTATTTGGCAAAGTCAAACGCATGCGCGGCGAACAGTCCTTCGCCGATAAACGCTTGGTGCGCACGCGTTTCGGCTTGGGTGAGCGTTTCGAAAAACCGCTCCCAGTCTTGCGGCGATGCCTCGCAAACGTGCTGGATTGTTGCGCAGGCGCGGCGCAGGCGGGCCTTGAGCTTGTGTGCAAAAGCGTCCTTTCCCTCGCGGAAGACGGCATAGTGGAGCGGAAAACACCCCGTTTCGTCGACGTAGGCCGGGGAGATGCCACGCCCGGTCGATCCCCGTGTCTCCTCTCCGAGCACATCGACGCGGTAGGTCTCCCACGCGAGGTCGAGGAGGCGGTGTCCGAAGTCGCTCACCATCGTGCGTTCATCGATGAGCAGACGGTCGAGCACGGAGTAGCCGCGTGACTCGATATAGGCTGCTTCCCAGAGAAATTTGTGCGGGTCGGCCACCACGCCGCTGCCAATGGCGAGGACCGGGACATCGGCGCAGATCACCCCGGCTGGAAAGAGGTTGAGCTTGAGACCGCCGGACGTATGCCCGGAGTTCGCCCCGCCGTTGACCTTGAGAACGACGCCCACGGGCGAAGGGTCGTCCGTGGTCTCGCGCAGTTCTTCAACGATTTCCGGGACGAGCCTGCCTTTTCCCTCGTCGCCCATGCTCAGGCCGACGTCAAGGATGAGGCGGCTTTGGAAGGGTGGTGCTGCCATGTTTCTGTCGGATAAAAGCGAAAATGCGCTCCCGGCAGGAAGACGCATTTTCATGAATCAGGCATGCGCGGGCAGGGGTGGCAACCGAATTCGCATCCGCTCAAGGAATAAAAAAAACCACCGCGCGAAGCGGTGGTTTGTGGAAATTTTCGGAATGATGTTCCGGATCCCGTTAGAGGCCGATGGGCGACGGGTTGTTTGCGTCAGAGTCGAAAATCAGCTCTTCGAGTTCCGGAATGATCACGGCGGCACCGGCGCGGGCGGCGCGAATCGCTTCACCGACGGCGTTGGCAATGTCCCCCGCGTTTGCCGACGGAGCGGCGGAGACTACAGCGGCGATGATGGCATCACCGAGGTCGGGGCTGGCCAGCGAGGCGGCGGCACGGGCGATGCCCACGGCGTGCTCCGGCGCGTTTGCGGCGGCGGCACCGGCGATCTGCGCGGCGAGGTGCGGGCAGTCCTTCGTCGCCGCGATGGTCACGGCCACGGCGGAACGCGGATTGGCAGCCGTTGCGGCGTCCACGGCGTCCACGACATTCTCGCAGTTCCACACGGAACGGAGCGCGGTGGCGAGCTGGTTCGGCTGCGCGGTTTCCACCGACACTCCGCTTGGAAGCCGGTCATTAACAGCGGACTCCACATCGCCCGGCGACGGGCTCGAACCGAGCTGTGCGCTCAGGATGCTGGCAGAGAGGAGGAGACCTCCAAGGGCGGTAAGGATTTTTGAAGTGGTTTTCATAATATAAGTTTCTGTTAAGCCATTGCGGATGAACGGTGAGAAAGCTACGTGAGGCTATCGGTGGAATCAACCCTTTTTTCCTTTTCCGGCGAAGGAAATTTTTGGATGAACGGGAAAGTGGGAAGATCTTCTTTATAAGTATTTCTTTTTCAGCATCTTATGAGATTATGGCTGCTGCCCGGAGCGGTTTGGAAATCCGCCTGAGGGCTTGCCGCGCTCTTCCGGGGTTGGTGTGATGTGTGTGCTATGTCTGGCAATCAGGAAGAAAATGCGCGTTTGGAGTTGGACTTCCGCAAGCTGGAGGCCGTGGCCGCGACGGGAGCGGGAGTTATTCCCGTGGTTGTGCAAGACGCTGAAACAGGTGAAGTCCTTACGCTGGCGTATGCGAACGAGAAGGCTTTGCGCGAGACGATGGCGCGCCGTGTGGCTGTGTTTTGGAGCACGTCACGCGATGAACTTTGGGTGAAAGGCGCGACGAGCGGCGATGTCCTGGAGTTGGTGGACGTGCGCGTGAACTGTGAGCAGAACTCGCTTCTTTACCGCGTGCGCCGCACGACGGGCGGTGCCTGCCATACCCGGGGCGCGGACGGTGCCGCACGGCCCACATGTTACTACCGGAGGATCGTGTCGGCGGACGGCGAGTTGAGCTTCATCCATCCGTAGCGGCGCTAATTGCGCTCGATTTCCTCGTTGCGGGTGGTGCCCTGGAGTTCCGCGTCGAGCTTGCGCCGGTATGCGCGGCAGTCGAGGTAGCGCATGAAGATTTCGAAGCGGTCGCGGATGTCAGCGGTTTCAAGAAGTTTCTGTTTCGTCTCGGGACACATGCACATCGCGTATCCGAGGTAGTCGAGGTACACTTCCGTGTCTTCGATGCCGTCGATGAACTCGACGAACTCTTCGGGCAAGTCCGCGCCGAGACCGAGGTCGTCCCGCAGACGGTCGCGCAGTTGTTCTCTTATGGACTCCACCGGGGCATCGGCACCCTCCGAGGGCACGACTTCGACCCGAATGCGGCGGTAGGGTTCTTCGCTTTCGATGGAGAGGATGCGAACACGCGCCAAGCCCTGCAGGACGAGGTTGGATGTTCCGTCCGCATTCTGGTGGGAGGCGCGCACAACCCCGACAGTGGCGAATTCCGCGGGCGGTTCGTCTTTCGCGTCAATTCCGGAGGCGGGATCTTCCCGAGCCACGGCGAAGAGCCGGTTGCCTTGCAGGACTTCATCCAGCATCCGCCGGTAACGCGGCTCGAAAATATACAGCGGCAACACCACGTGCGGGAAAAGCACCGTGTCGCTAAGCGTCATGACCGGAATCGTTTCCGGGATTTCCACGTCTGGGAAACAGGTATCCATGTGTTTCTATCATAGAACGAATGCGCGTGCCTGCAAGACGGCGGCACAATTTGTCGGTCCGGAAAAAAGGATCGCTCCGTTTGCCGGAATCACACTTGGGTACTTTCCCCATGCGTATCATCGATCTCAGCGGTTCTGAATGGACCTTCCGCGCCGCTTCCGGCGGTGAACCGCGGCCCGCGGTTGTGCCGGGGTGCGTGCATGCCGATCTACTTGCCGCCGGAGCGGTGCCCGACCCGTGGTGGCGCGACAACGAGTCGGCCCTCGACTGGGTGTGGCGGGAGGACTGGATCTACCGGCGCACGTTCACGCTTTCCGCCGCTGACGCGGCCGCGCCCATGCTCAAGCTCTGCTGCGACGGGCTCGACACGCTCGCCACCGTCCGCGTGAACGGAACCGCGGTCCTGCGCACGGACAATATGTTTCGCACGTGGGAAGCGGATCTGCGCGGCGTCGCGCGGACGGGGGAGAATGAAATCGAGGTTTCCTTCGATTCGCCTGTCGGTACTATGGAGGCGGGGTATGCCCGTGTGCCGTTGCCCGCATGGAATATCTACCGCGAGGCGTTCCGCGGGCGCGGCTACCTGCGCAAAATGGGTTGCGCATTCGGCTGGGACTGGGGACCGGCGGCCCCCGCGGCGGGCATTTGGCGGGGAATCCGTGTCGTCGCCGGGGCGGGGCGGTTGAGCGGACCGCCGCGCGTGCGCCAGGAGCACGGTCCCGGCGGCGGGGTTGCGCTCGAGGTCTCCGGTGCGGTCGAGGGTGCGGGCGCGGCGGTGCGCATCGTGCTGTCGCTGGAGGGCCGGACGGTGGTTGAGGCGGAGGCACCGGTTGCCGGGGGGCGTTATTCGTGTCGGCTGGAGGTGCCGGCTCCGCGGCTTTGGTGGCCCAACGGCATGGGGCCGCAACCGCTCTACGAGGTGCAAGCCGGCTTGCGCGGGGCAGACGGGGAGGCGCTCGATTCGCGGGTTCTGTGCGTCGGGTTGCGCACTGTCGAACTCGTGCGCGAGCCCGACGCATACGGCACGTCGTTTTGCTTCCACGTGAACGGGCGCAGGATTTTTGCCAAGGGCGCGAATTGGATTCCGTGCGACGTCTTTCCTTCCCGCCTCGACGAGTCGGTGTATGCCCGGCTCATGGGTGACGCGGCGGATTCGCATTTCAACATGCTCCGCGTCTGGGGCGGCGGAATCTACGAGCATCCGCGCTTTTATGACCTATGCGACGAGCTGGGACTGCTTGTCTGGCAGGACTTCATGTTCGCTTGCTCGACGTACCCGACATTCGATACGGCCTTCATGGACAATGTCCGCGCCGAGGCGGCGGAGGCGGTCCGCACGCTGCGTCACCACCCCTGCCTCGCCCTCTGGTGCGGCAACAACGAGATCGAGCAGGGCTTTGTCGATTGGGAAGGCAGTGAATGGACCGGCAACCGCATGCCCGCGCGGGATTACCGCGTGCTCTTCGACGAGGCATTGCCTGCGATTGTCGCGCGGGAGGACGGCGCCACGCCGTATTGGCCGGGCAGTCCGCACACCCCCGGCGCAAACCGCGCCGACTTCAACGATCCCACCGACGGCGACGCCCACGCTTGGTCTGTGTGGTTCGGCGGCGAACCCTTTGAGGCGCAGCGCAAGTGGACCTTCCGCTTTATGTCGGAGTTCGGCTTTCAGAGCTTTCCCGAGCCGCGCACGGTGGAGGCGTTCACTCTACCCGAAGACCGTGCGTTCAACAGCTGGGTGATGGACTGCCACCAGCGCTCCGGCCCGGGCAACGGCACGATCCTGCGTTACCTCTACGATTGGTTTTCGCCCCCCGCCGGATTTGACGACACGCTATGGATGACACAGCTCACCCAGGCGCTTTGTATTCAGTATGCGGCGGAGCACGCGCGGCGCATCCAGGGGCGAATGGACGGACTTTTGTATTGGCAATTCAACGACATGTGGCCCGCCCCGACATGGTCGTCCATTGATGTCTTCGGGCGGTGGAAGGCGCTCCAGTTTCTGGCCAAACGCTTTTTTGCCCCCGTGTGCCTGAGCGTCGTCGAGTCGCTTGAAGAGTCCACCATGGAACTGCATGTGTCGAACCACCGTGCCGCGGATCTGGATGCGCGGGTGCATTGGATTCTCACTACGACTGCGGGCGGAGCCTTGTCGGAGGGAAGTGCGGATGTTTCCGTGCCGTCGCAGGCAAACCGGCGCGCGGCTCTTGTCGAATGCGCCGAATGGCGGGACGGCTCCACACCGCTCCCGCTCGAGACGCGCTTCTGCCCGCACCCGCCGCGCGCCGCCGACCGCGACCTCGTCCTCTTCGCGTGGGTGGAGGCGGACGGCGGCGAGGTGTCGCGCGCGATGACGTTCTTTGCCAAGCCCAAGCATCTCGCGCTCGGCACGCCGCGGGTGAGCATCGATTATTCGGCGGCGGGGGAAGGTGAATGGCAGCTTACCCTCCGGACCGATGTCCCGGCCCCGTGGACACAACTGGAAACCGAAGGCGGAGAGGGGCGCTTCTCCGACAATTTCATGCACCTGCATCCCGCCCGTCCCGCGACCATCCGGCTGCGGGTGCCGGACGCCGGCGCGAAGCGGCCCGATGTGCGCGTTGTCCCCGTGGTTGCCCGCTCAATGCGGCGGTGAAGTGCCGCCCGATCAAAACTTCGGGTGGGTGACGAGGGTCTGGCCGGGCCGGAGGACGAGGTTTTCGCCGATGGCCCACCGTTCGTCATTGAGGAGGAGTTTACAGGCGACCGGTTTCTTGAGGTCGGCGCTTCTCCAGCGGTATTCGCCGATGCCGGTGAGGTCGAGAGGGATGCCCTTGTCCCAGTCGAGGAGGGGAGGGTCGCCCCGGAGATAGAGCTTGTTGTAGATGCCTATCATGGCATGGGCTTCGAGGATGGTGTCGCCGCCGGGCGAGGGCTCCGAGGACTCGACGTCCGCGGGAGGGAAGAGTTCGACGTTGCGGTCGCCGTCCTTTTTCGCGGGCTTGGCTTTCTTCGCTTTCTTTTTTGGCGAGACGCTCTTCTTCGATGCTTTTTTCGCGGCTTTATCGCGGGAGGGCTCTGGTGCGGGTGGAATGCCGTCTGCCGCGGGTTCCGGCGCGGGAGAGTCCGGTGCGGGGGCTTTGGTTTCGTCGGAAAGGGCGTCGGGGCGCGGGATTTCCGGGTCTTCGGCGGGTGCGCTCTCTAAGGATTCGTCCTCTGCGGAAGTCGGTTCACCGTTGGCACGGAGTTCGTCTTCGATGCCGTCAAAGGGGTCGTTGTCCTCGTCGGAGAAGTCGACCGTTCCGGTGATGTCGACGGACCAGTCGGGGTCGTCGCCGTAGGTGTCCTTTTCCGTGGAGGAAATTTCGGCGGGCATTTGTGCGGGTGCGGGGCCGTCTGCCGGTTCCTTCCGGGAGGCCGATGCCGTGTGCAGCTCTCCGCGCAGCGCGGCGATGTCCCCGGAGAGGTTGTCGACAGTCGATTGCAGCGCGGCTAGGGCTGCGAGGAAGGCTTCGCCACCTCCGTCGCCCGACTCTTCCTTGATGTTTTCGACGGGCGCCGTGCGGGCCGCTTCTTCGAGACGGGCGGTCGCTTCGGCGATGGCTTCGACAGAGCGGCGGACGTCGCGGTCGAGATCGGCAACGGCTTCGGTGTCAAAATTTTGCAGAGATTGCGCAATGGCTCGGAACTGTTCCTCAACGCGGTCGGGAATCTGCCGCGCGAGGAGGGTGGCCTTGGCGGAGGCGTCACGTGCTTCGGCGAGGCGCGTTTCCGCTTGGCCGAGGCGGACAATCGCTTTGCGCAGGGTTTCGCCCGCCTGCGCCTGCTCGGCACGCACCGAGAGTTGATCCCATGAATAGAGCAGGGCGTGGGCCCCGAGGGGGAGGAGATTGCCCGAGAGGATGCATACGGCAATGGTGAGGACGGTGCCCGGCAGGAGGGGTCCGGTGTGCGTGAAGGCGACGTATGCCGCGAGGAGAGTGAGGAGGGCGTTGCCGGCCCAACTGCCCCAGAGGAGGGGGCGACCGTTCATCGGAGGCTTGGCCATGACGTGCTTGGTTTAGGCAGAGTGACCCAGCGTCTCCGCGACAGTCAACAGGAAAGCCGCGCCCCCGTCATGACCGTCGGCCCAGGGGAAGCTTTCGCGGGCACGCAGGAGGCGGGCATGCGGGTGGCGGCGTAGAAAGGCATCGATCTGCCCGCCGTTTTCCTCTGCCTCAATGCTGCACGTGCTGTATACGAGGTGACCGCCGGGTCGAAGGAAGGTAAGCGCGCGGTCGAGAAGGCGCGCCTGCAGCGCGATAACTCTCTCGAGGGCGACGGGTCCGGATCGGGCGAGGCGCGTCTTTGCGTCGGGGCGGCGGCGCAGCACGCCTGTGTTGGAGCAGGGTGCGTCGAGGACGACGGCGTCATAGGCGGCGGGCAGCCCTTGCTTACAGAGTTTTTCGGGTGTGAGCGCGGCGGCATCGTCGGCGACGCAGTGGACGCGGCGATCATTCCAAACTGCGGCGTTTGCCTGCATCCGTTCAAAGCGGGCTCCGGGAAGATCGACCATGACAACGGAGGCAGGGGACACGGATGAGCGGCGGAGGAGGTCCCACGTCTTGCCGCCCGGTGCGGCGCAAAGGTCAAGCGCGCGCGCCTCCGGTGGAAGGGAGTCGAGGAGGTCTCCGGGGTGCCGGGTGAGGGGATCCTGGAAATAGGCTCTGCCGTCCTTGACGAGTTTCAACGCTCCGGGCCGGTCGCTATCGCCCTTGATTCGGCGGAAACCCGGCCACGCGGTCGATTCGCCGGGCAGCTCTTTGGCAGTCTCGTCGACATGGAGGTAGACCGGCGGCGGTTGCTGGTTCCACAGGAGAAGAGCCTCCGTGCTTTCCCTTCCGAAGGCGCTCTCCCAGCGTTGCAAGAGCCAATCCGGGTGGCATTGGCGCGCCCGTTCCGCGGCGGGTCGCCGGGGAAGGGCGGCGACGCGGCGAAGGACGGCGTTGACAAACCCGGTCTGTCCGCGCGCACCGATGCGCTTCGCCATATCGACGGCGAAATGGACGACAGGTGGGCGTTCTTCGGGGAGGCGTTGCGTAATTTCGAAGGCGGCGACCATGAGCAGGGCGCGGATGCGCGTTGGCGGGGGGCGGCGGAGAAACGGGGCGAGGTCGGCTTCGATGGCCGCGAACTCGCGCAGCACGCCTTGCGTGAGCCAAAGGGCGCGGCGGTGTGCCCCGCCTTCCCCCGCCTCATCCGCCGGTTCTCGGTTTGCCCCGGACTCGGCGAGGCGGGCGGCGATAATCTCGACCGCCCGCAGCCATGGCCCCGGGGACTGCACACGCCCCTCGGCAGGCGCCGGGTGAGACGAACCTTGTGGAGGGAAACCTTTTTGTTGACCTGCCAAAATCGTCGGAGTTGTCTTTGTTGTTTGGACGTACCGGGTTTCTCATCCCGGACCTTCCCTTTTGATTTACGGACTGATATGAACAAAGAAGCAATCGATTTGCTGATTCAGAAGCAACCGCGGCTGAAACGGGTGCGCACCAAGCTCGAAGCCCTTCAGCCGGGCTCCTATGTAGTCCACCGCTCATGGGGCGTTGGCTGCATCCAAGAGTATGATGCTCAGCAAAACCGGCTCATCATCGACTTTGAACAAGGCAATCAGGGGCA
This sequence comes from Opitutales bacterium, assembly GCA_007123395.1. Lineage (GTDB taxonomy): Bacteria > Verrucomicrobiota > Verrucomicrobiia > Opitutales > Oceanipulchritudinaceae > SLLG01. Next base: position 2,564 of record SKLD01000288.1, on the reverse strand, counting down.
TGCCATGGCTCCCGAGTTCTGCGTCGAGCGCATGGAAATCCTCAAGGAAGACGACCTTCTCGTCCGCTACCGCAAGGATCCGGGTCCCATTGACGAAATGATCAAGAAGCGCCCGACCGCGCTCGTCGCCCAAATTCTCTCCCGCTTCCCCGAGAAGAGCGCTTCCAACACAGAAATCGAAGCTGTCCTGAGCCGTCTCATCGGGCCGACGAAGTTCCGCAAATGGTGGAACGCCACGAAAAAGCAACTCGTCAAGGATCCCGATATTGCCGTTCCTTCAAAGAAGACCGACCCCTATATCCTGCGGGAGGAACCGGTCACGGCAGAGGACGAAATCCTTGAGGAGTTTCTCGAGACAAAGGCGCCGAAGAAGAAAATCAACCTCGCCGGGAAACTCATCGACCTCTCTGTTGAACACAAGGATATCGCAGAAGCGCTTCCCGAGATACTGAGCGAACTGACAGGCTCGCTCGCCGAAACGAAGCAGCTCAACCTCGGCGAACGCCTTTACGGGATCTGGGTGCGCAACGATCTTGCGCGGTTTATCCATGCCGATCCGGAGTCGCTGGAACCGACATCAAAGTCGATCATCGTCGCCTCCAACGACCTTTCCCAGCTTGCCGAGCAGATCCCCGCCACCCACTACAAACGCTACATCGACCTCATCGAGCGTTCCTTGCCGGACACATGGGACCGCGTCGTCTTTGACCTTCTCAAAAACAGCTCGGGCAAGCTCACCGCTGAGTGCATCAATTACCTGCTCGAACGTGGCTTCGAGGACGAGTTGGCGAATACCCTCAAGCGCTGGCTCGTTGAGCAAAACCTTAAGGCGCCGGTCCTCACGTGGATTCTCAAAAACCGGCAGTCGAAGAAATACGCCAAAATGCTCGACGGGCTTATGACCCCGCGGCTGCTCAACGCCATCTTCTTCGCCATCGACTACGAGGCCCTGCAAAACGCCGGCACCCGGCGAATTCCCCTCGCCGAATTGCTCAACGACGACCACGACCTAATCGGTGATCTCCTCGCCACCGCTCCGGCCGAGACGGCGCACGACCTCGCGCAGACCCTCATTCTCAATCAGGGCTTCGAAGACCTGTCGAAGAAGTCGCTCCTCGCCCGGTTTATCAAACTCTTCCCCAGCGTTCAGCAGATTGTCGACGGCGACGCCCCCGCCGCGGCGTCCACCGACGAAGGACTCATTGTATCCAAGCCGTCGCTCGAAGCGCGCAAACGCGAATACGAGGAAATCATTCAGCAGAAGATCCCGCAGAACAAACTCGACATCGCCGAGGCACGCGCCCACGGCGACTTGCGCGAAAACGCTGAGTACAAAATGGCCCGGCAGGAGCAGGATATCCTCCTCGCGCGGAAAGCCGAGCTGGAGATTGACATCAACCGCGCACGCACAACCGACTTTTCCGACGCGCCCGAATCGAGCATAGGCATTGGCACCGTCGTGGGACTCGAACAGGGATCTTCCGGCAACGTCGTCACCTACGCTATCCTCGGCGCATGGGACGGCGATCCCGCGAAAAACATCGTCTCCTACCAGACTCCCCTCGCCAAGGCACTTATTGGCAAACAGCCCGGCGAAAGCGTTGAAATTGAAGTCGACGGCCACCGCGATACATGGAAGATCCGCTCTCTCGGCCGGTGGATCGAGAGCCCCATTGCTCTCGCTTGAGTCGCGCAATGTGAACGATTCGAGCGTTTGGGCTTCCCTCCCCGTAGGCCTTGCCCTTGGCTTTGCGCATGGAAGCCAAACATTTTGTTGCGGCGGCGGACTACGAGGTGAGCTATCCGCATCCCATCGAGTTCTCTGTGGGGGACCGTGTCCGGATCGGGCGCGAGGACTCAACGTGGCCCGGTTGGGTCTGGACGCACACCGCGGACGGGAATGAAGGCTGGGCCCCGCTGCCGCGGCTCGCCCCCCGGGGGGACGGAACCGCAGTCGCGAAGGAAGCCTACACGGCACGCGAGCTCTCCATGCGCCGCGGCGATCGCTTGGTGAGCCTCCGCGAACACAGCGGCTGGCTCTGGTGCCGCAACCAACACGGCGAAGAAGGCTGGGTCCCCGCCTTCAACCTCAAGCCAGTCGAGCGGTTGTGACCCAAGGGGCGCGGATACGCTGAGCTTAAGGCAGAACCGGGCCGCTCCGACTTTCATGGAACTTCACTGTTTACGGGGGCTGGCGGTCGTTCGGAAGTTTTAATCCATTTGCTTCGACCGGGCGCGGCCGGGATTTTCGCTCCTGTTCGATTTCGGCTCCCCAAAATAAATGCCCGGCATTTATTTTTTGACTAATTTAAATGGCGGGCATTTTGCTTGACTGTTGGATGGCGGGATGTTTGGGTGGTTGATTATGTATCGAAGGCCCTATCCCCGAAGACTGGTTGCGCCGGAGGGTGAATCGGCGTGTTATCACTGTTATGGTCGTTGTGTGAACAAGGAGCGCTGGCTCGGCGACGAGGAGGCGAAGGACCGCTTTGTCGCGGAGCTGCGGCGGGTGGCGGACTTCTGCGGGGTGGAGGTGCTGACCTTCTGCGTGATGTCCAACCACT
>SKLD01000155.1 GCA_007123395.1 Opitutales bacterium | reverse complement strand
TGCATCGCCTGCAACCTCTGTGTGAAGGCGTGTCCGACGGATTGTATCGAGGTGGACGGCGAGAAGAAGGAGGGCGAGAAGAAGAAATCCGTCACGAAATACGATTTGGACTTCACGCGTTGCAGTCTCTGCGGCGCGTGCGTCGAAGTCTGCCCAACAGACGCGATCGTCTTCTCCAAGCGCTACAATCTCGCGGCGGGCGACCGGAAGCAATTTCACATCATCGACCTTTGCAAGGACCTGGAGGATAGGAACCAGAAAAAGGCCCAATGAACGCGTTCCCCGCCTCCGAATTTCTCATCTTTGTCATCTTCTGGCTTTTTGCCGGCGCAACGGTTGGCGGGGCGCTCTTCGCTGTATTCACCAAATGGATCATCCGCAGTGTGTGCGGGCTGGCCACGGCCTCGGTCGGGCTCGCGGGCATGTTCTACTACCTGAACAGCCCTTTCCTCGCCATGATCCAGATCCTCATCTACATCGGAGCGGTCTGCATCACGATTGTCTTTGCCATCATGCTGGCGGAACCGGATGAGCCGGTGGACGCGCCCGGCATGCACTCCGTCCCGTGGAATATCGGCGCGGGTATCGTGGCGGCGGCGATCTTCTGGGGGGTTGCCCGGCTCGGTGTGACGGGTGACTGGCAGACGCCGGCCGTGCGTGTGAGCGACGGGAGCGTGGAGATGATCGGCGTGGCGTTACTCACGACGCACAGCCTCGCCCTCGAGGTCGTCGCCCTGATCCTCCTTGTATCCATTCTCGGCGCACTCGCCATCGCCCGTAAAGGGAGGCACATCGAATGAATTTGCTTGAGATACATCAGGATCCGGCGGTCTACCTCGTTCTTGCCGCGCTGCTGCTCGCCATCGGCCTCTTCGGCTTTATCCGTCGCAACACGCTTGTCGGCATGCTTATTTCCGGCGAGCTGATCTTCGGCGCGGCCATGCTCAACCTCATGGCCGTGAACCGGTTCTTCGTACCCGACCCCACCGTGGGTCACGTCTTCATCCTCTTTGTCATGGGGCTGTCCGCCGCGGAGGTGGCGATTGCCCTAAGCATCGTCATCGCGGTCTACCGCAACTACCGCTCCATCCGCACGCGCGAAATCGCGGAAATGCAAGGCTGATCCCATGGAAACCGTTGCCGACCCGCGCCTCCTCCTTGCCGTCGTCATCCCGCTGATTGGGGCGGGGCTCATCATGCTCGCGGGCAAGCGGCCCAACCTGCGCGAAGGGGTCTCGTTCGTCACAGCGGCGGCGCTCTTCGGGACGGTGGTCTCGCTCGTGCCCGGCGTCCTCGGCGGAACTACCTACACGTGGACGCTTTTCGAGTTGCTGCCGGGCCTGAGCTTCACCTTGCGGGCCGACGCGTTGTCGATGGTCTTTGCGGTGACAGCGTCGTTTCTTTGGATTGTCACCGTTTTCTATGCCGCCGGGTATATGCGCGGGCTGCGGGAGCACGCGCAGACGCGTTTCGCCACTTGCTTCGCCCTTGCGCTCTTCGGGGCGGTCGGCTGCGCCTTCTCCGACAATCTGCTCACGCTTTATCTCTTCTACGAAATCGTGAGCATCACGACGTACCCGCTTGTCGCGCACCACCAGGACCGCGAGGGCTACAGCGGTGCCCGCAAATACCTCGCCTACCTCACGGCCACGGCCAAGGGCCTCGTCCTCCCCGCCATGGTGCTGCTCTACGTTCTCAACGGCAACCTCGACTTCGCCCACAACGCGACCGACGGGGTGCTGTCCGAAGGCGTCCACCGCGGGATTGTCACGGGGCTCTACATCGCCTTTCTCATCGGCTTCGCGAAAAACGGCCTCATGCCGCTGCACCAATGGCTGCCGGGCGCGATGGTTGCCCCCACGCCGGTAAGCGCGCTCCTTCATGCCGTCGCCGTCGTCAAAGTGGGCGTCTTCGCGACGGTCCGCGTCATGCTCTATGTATTCGGCACGGAAACGATGGCCGGGCTCAATCTCGGGCTGCCGACGGCGTGGTTTGTCTCCGTCACCATTATCGTGGCGTCCATCATCGCGCTGGGGAAGGACGACCTCAAGGCGCGGCTGGCCTTCTCCACCGTGAGCCAACTGGCATACATCGTTCTCGGCGTGGCGCTGCTCACGCCCTACGGCATCGCGGGCGGGATCATCCACATCGCCAACCACGCCTTCGCCAAGATCACGCTCTTCTTTTGCGCAGGGGCGATCTATGTGGCCGCGCACCAAAAGAAGATTTCCCGGATGGGCGGGCTCGGGCGCGTCATGCCGTGGACCTTCGGTGCCTTCGCCATCGCTTCGCTGAGCATGATCGGGGTGCCCGGAGTCGCCGGGTTCATCACCAAGTGGCACCTCCTCCTCGGTTCGTGGGACGCCGGTTCCATCGGGCTGATCCTCGTTCTCCTCACGAGCACGGTGCTCAACGCGGCGTACTTCGGTCCCGTCGTCTACCATGCTTTTTTTGGCAGACCGGAGGCAGTGCAGGATGCCGCTGAACCGCCCGCTCGCGAGGCGTCCATGCTCATGGTCGTTCCGCTCGTGCTCACGGCGGTTCTCTCCGTCCTTATCGGAATCTTCCCCGGCTTTTTCATGCAGTTTGTGCAACTCGTCCTGCCATGACGCTTCTCCGTATCATCGAATCGCTGCGCGCGCGCTCCGCCGTCCTCCTCAAGGCGGGCGCGGGGCTTCTCGTGCTCCTCGTCGTGCTCGACGCCCTGCCGTTCGTCGTCGACAAGACGGAGGCCCATACCGCCGCCGAACGGTTGCCGGGCTTCTGGGCGGTCTTCGGGCTGGCGGGTTGCTTCCTGCTCGTCTGGTTCGCCAAGACAATCGGCTCGCTTGGGATCCAGCGAAAGGAGGATTTCTACGATGAGTGAGTTCTGGATACATCCGTCGCTCATCCTCTTCGCCGGCGCGGCCATACTGCCCCTTCTGCGGGCTCCGGAGAGGAGAATCTGGCTCCTTGCCGTGCCCGCCGTGGTGCTCGCGCTGGTCCTTACCATGCCGGCGGGGCAGTTCGGCAGCGTCGCGGTTCTGGAGTGGACGCTTGTTTTCGGTCGTGTCGACGCGCTCAGCCGGGTTTTCGCCGTCATCATGGCACTCATGTGCCTCATCGGCTCGCTCTATGCCCTCAAGGTGGAGGACACGGGACAACACGTGGCGGCGTGGACCTACGTGGGTGGCTCGCTCGGCGTTATCTTCGCGGGCGACCTCCTCGTTGTATTCCTTTTCTGGGAGCTAATGGCGGTTTCCTCGGTATT
>SKLD01000310.1 GCA_007123395.1 Opitutales bacterium | reverse complement strand
GTCGCCACGCGGCCTCAATGGCGTCGCGGATGGCCGCGTCGTTGATCGTCTCCCCGTCGCCCACACCCCCGAAGGAGCGGATGTCGACGACGACCGGCACATCCGGGATGGGCGCCTCGCCGCGCATGTATCCCGCGAACGAGGCATTCGGGATGTGTGAATGGTTGTCGGGATTGAGCCGGTATTCGCTCCACAGGGCTTCGCCTGTCGTCGTTGTCTGGGCAAATGCCGCGGGGGCGGCCGCTGTGATGAAGGAAAATGCCGCGGCAGCGGCAAGGCGGGGAATCGTGTGCAGTTGCATGGGATTTATGAAGGGGGTGGGGATGTCAAAAAGGGTGCAGTATACAACTTCTGCCCCTTCAGAAACTACCCTAAATCGAGCAAAAAATTACCCAATTTATGGACAGAGCAGAATGGTTGGCATTTGGAGATAGCTGTCCGCACCCCTTGATTCGCCCCCGATGGCCGTGGACGCCCGGCCGCTGCGGGCGGGGGGCTGGTCCTCAACATGGTGGGGTTCAATGTCGAGGGCGAGCGAGTGCCCGTGGAAGCCGTGGTCCGCACCGTCGACAGCGTGTTTTGCCGTCGACGGATTTGGAAATGCACTTGCCATGGATGCGGGGAGGGGAAGGATTGTCGTTGACCGAATGGACGCCACCTTCGATGGAAACCCGAGAGGGTGGCGGGCGGGCGCACGAATGCTGAGTGAATATGCAGAGCTTACGAGATACTGACCAAACGGTGCCCAACGCTGTTATGCGCGTTCCCGCGCGGGGCTACGCGGTTCTTCTCGCCGGCATGCTCTCGAACTTCAGCGTGGGGATCCTCTACACGTGGAGCAATATCCGCGATGCGCTCGAGGGCTACGCCGAGTGGGCCGTCTATCAGCTCACCATTCCGTTTTCCATCGGCGGCCTGACGTTCGCGCTATTGCTGATTATTGCCGGAATGCTCCAGGACCGGCACGGACCAAGGCCGGTGATGATCATCGGCATTCTCATGGTTGGCGGCGGAACCATCTTGAGCGGACTGGCGACGCGGACGCCCACCTTATTCTATGTGACTTTCGGAGTGGTTGTCGGCGCCGGGCTTGCGTTTGTCTACGCCTGTCCGCGTCCCGCCGCGATGAAGTGGTTTGATCCGTCCCGCAAGGGGATGATCAACGGACTTGTCGTCACCGGATTCGGTCTTGGGGCCCTGTGGCTCGCGCCGACCCAGATTTTCATGCTCCATACGCTGGGATACTCGCTCGAGCGCACCCTTGTGACGCTCGGGTGCCTTATTCTCGCAATCGGTTTGCCATGTGCCGCAGTCATCATTGATCCACCGGAGGGCTACGTCCCGCCGAAGCCGAGGCGCGGCGTTGCAAAGTCGGTTCATCCCACCGCCCGGCACGCGCCGAGTGTCGCCTTGCGCACGACCCTGCGGACCCCTCAGGCATGGATGCTCCTTGCGATTTACGCGCTCTTCTGCTCGGCCGGGGCGATGGTCATCGGAAGCGTCGGCAGCATTCTCAGCACGCAGACCCAAGCCGGCTTCAATGGCATGTATGGTCCCGCACTCATTGCGATTCTCCCCCTTGCGGTGCCCGTCCTCTCGATCACGAACGCGATCGGACGCACCGCGGGGGGAATCGGTTCGGACTACCTCGGGCGGCGTTTCACCTATTTCGTCATGCATGTGGTGCTCCTCATCAACATGTTTCTTCTTCAGTTCTGGACCGCCCCCACGCTCATTCTCATGGGCGCGCTCGTGGCCGCTGCCTGCTACGGAGCGGCGCTCGCCGTGACTCCGTCTATCGTTGCCGATTTTTTCGGTCTCAAAGCCTATGGCGCCAACTACGGGTTTGTCTTTTACGGTTGGGGAATCTCCCTGCTTCTCGGACCGCAGATTGGCTCGAGCATGCTCGCGGCAACCGGCAGTTACATCGGCGCTTATTATGCGGCCATGGCGCTTTTGCTGGTCTCCTTGCTGCTCGTCTTTCTGCTGCGCCAACCACGCTTTGCTCCCGAGCACTTGATCGACGGCACACCGAACGCAAATTCTCCGCATCAGACGGCGGAAAGCGAATTCGACCGCTTTTCGTTGGGAAGGGAGCCCGAATAGGGGCATCTGTTGCTGCGGCGGACGGGTGGTGATCGGGGGCGGTTTTCCATTTTCCCATTCCCGCCTCGCGGGGTTGTCGAGGTGGAGAACTTGCGGCAAACCGCCTTTGCTGAGTCGGTTCCCGGCGGTGGCTCTGTTTTGTTCGGGAGAGGACGGGTGTTCATCGCGGCCCGTCCGCGGGTCCGCGAATCCGGACGCAAAACCGCGTAGGTTTGTCGCAGATTGGTATGGATGAAGAAAACGGGAAAGGTGTAGTATTACAGTCGATTGTTGGTTTAGCCACCGTTTTCAAACCCGTATCCCCTGATTATTATGAAATTGGCAGTGTGTCGTTTGGCATCATCCTTGTCCTGTATTCCGCGCGGAATGCCCGCCTTTTTCTGCATTGGCGCGCTCAGCGTGGCGGCGGCTTCATGGCAGGCCGATCCGGAGGAAATCGTGGAGTCGCTGGATGCCGGGGCGGCGGCGGAGGTGCCGCTTTCGCTGGCGCATGGCGCCGCGTCGGCGGCGGAGTGGTCGGCGACGGTGCGCTACCTCGACGCGCTGGGTAAAACGGGCGGCGTCGAACGGCGCGACACCTTCGGCTACCGCTGGGAGGACAGCCGCGACGCGGACGGACCGGAATTCGCGTGGACCGCCGTCGATGAAACGGGAACGGAGGTGACACTGGGCGACGACGACTCTGTGGAGGTGGCGCTGCCCTTTGCGTTTTCGTTTTTCGGACGGACGTATGAGACGGTGCGGCTGTCGTCGAACGGTTACCTCACCTTCGGTCCGGAGGGCGCGGCGAACATTCCGCACACCTTCCCGAACCCGGAGCCGCCCAACGCGGTCATCGCGGGGTTTTGGGCGGACTGGGATCCCTCCGCGGGGGGAACGGTGCATGTGCTCGGGACGGACGACCGGTGGATCGCGCAATTCACCGACGTGCCCCTCTTTGGCTCGGGAACGACGGCGACCTTTCAGATGATCCTCTATGAAAACGGGGACTTCCGCTTCCAGTATGACGATCCCTTGGAGATCGGTGCCCGTGCTTCCTTCGCCGCGCGGGTGGGCTGGGAAAATGAAGACGGCACGGACGGGGCGACGATCCTTGCCTCGTCGGATTTCGAGCGCGAGGGGCGGGTGTTTCATGTCCGCTCGCCGG
>SKLD01000014.1 GCA_007123395.1 Opitutales bacterium | reverse complement strand
TAGAAAGTGTCCAGCGGGTTGATCGTGGCGGATATCTGGTAGTCGTTTTCCTCGTATCCAGGCAGCATCCATTGCCCGAATTTGCGCGTGTAGGCCGTGCTGATGTAGAGTTCAAACTTATGCCCGGCTGAAGCGATCCCCATGCCGTCCGTGCCCTCAATCAGGATGTAGATGTAGTCTTCGTCCCGCATCACGCGGAATGCCGCCGCGAGGCTTTTAGGATCCATGGAGCTATGGGTGGTGAACTCCAGTTCATAACGGGGTGCCGCGTCCCACTCGCCGGCGCTGATGACACCGTCAATGGTCGGCGGCGTGGCGGTGAAGACTGCGGTTGCGATCTCCCAGGTTTCGTAGCCCTCCGAGGTTTGGGACGTGTCGCCGTCCCAGTCGATGCTGGCGTGCGCCGCGGTGAAGAGAATCAGTGTCGCTGCGAATGAGAAGAAGGTTGGTTTCATGATTCGTGATTTCGGGTTTGGATGAGTGATCGACGAGCCGGGTCGGAAGTATCCGCGCGGATCGAAAGGAGATTGATCTCCGAATGCGAAGGTCGCCTTCTTTTCCAAGGAGGCTCAAACAAACCCATGCGGAACCTGTTGCGCGTGCCGCTTTCCGCGTAACAGGTTTCGCGCGCAAGCGCGTGCGTCGGCAAGAAGCCTTGGGTGAATCTGACTGTGTAGCGGCGGCGGGCAACCACCCTCCCGAGTAGTCTCAACCCCGATACTTTGTATCTTATGAACCTGCACACTCTCACTTCAATGCAATCCGCCTTGCGTGGCCTGCGTTCCCTTTCCGTTCTTGCGGCGATTCTCGGCACCGCACTTTCACCTGTCCCGGCGTGGTCTGATGAGGATGTTTACGAGCTTTCGCCCTTCGAAGTCCTGACCGGCGACGACCGCGGTTACACGGCTTCGTCATCCTTGATCGGCGGGCGCATGGCCGGAGAGTTGCGGGACACGGCGGCGTCGGTGACGGTCTTCACGACCGAATTTCTGGCCGACCTCGGGGTGGACAACTTTCTCGAGGCGGCGCGCTGGGCACCCAATGCCGTTCCGCAGGAGGAGATTCACGGAAAAAACCTCTACAACGACTACGCCGTGAGCTTCCGCGGGCTCGGGGGCGGGGCGACCGGGGGCGGCTTTCAATCGCGCAACTATTTCCGCTGGTATATCAATTCCGACGCGTTTTCGACGGGCCGTATCGAATTCGCGCGCGGGCCGAACTCCCTTGTCTTCGGCGATGCCTTTGTCGGCGGGGTGGGTAACGTCGCATCGAAGCAGGCACTGGGCAGCGGCCAATACGAAGCGGAAGGGAAGTGGAACAGTTACGGCGGATACCGCGCGGTGCTCGACGCCGATCTCAGGGTGTCCGACGCCCTCGCCCTGCGGGTTGCCACCGTGTATCAGGACTTCGACGACTGGAGGGATGTGGGCGGAGACAGGCGGCGTGGTATCTTTCTAACCACACGCTACCAACCCGACCGCAACACGACCATCCGCGCGGAAGTGGAGTGGGGCAAACTGGAGCGCATCATCACCTACCAGACCCTCGACCAGCTTGCGAACTGGGACGGCGAAACGACCAATCCCGGTTTTCTCGGGGTGCGCGATCGCGTGCCGCCGAGTCTCTCGCGCTGGAACCAGCCCCGCCTCGCCTTCAACTCGGCCCGTCCCGATCTCGGCATTGTCAATTGGGAGGGCTTTGCCGCGACAAGCGGAGTGTTTGGCCGCGGGCTCAAAACCGAACCGCAGGAAGGCCTGCCGGATTTCGCCGTCATCCCGAGTTATAAGTTTTCTCTCCAGGCACCCAACGCGGGCGTGGACAACCCCTATTGGACCGCCTCCCTTTTCCTCGACCGGCGCATCGGCGAAAATCTCTTCCTTGAGGTCGCGGGCAATTATCAATACCAAGAGCGTGACATCACACGATGGTTTTTTGACCAGCTCTACGTCGAGGTCAATGAGACCCTCCCGGACGGGAGTCCGAATCCGTACCTCGGCGAGATCTACGGATGGGCGCGCTACTGGCGTAACCTTCAGTCCAACGAGGTGTGGGATGTGCGTGCCTCGGCGGCCTACCTTCTAAACACCGCCCTGACCGACCAGCGGTTTCTCGTCGTCGCGGGGCATCGGCACGACCGCTTCGAAGATCACAACTACGAGCGTGTGCGCGTTGACGGTCCCAATCCTGACGTGCGTGCGGCTGCCAATCGCATCTTCGCCTACCGCTACCTGAGCGAGCGGGATCTGCCGGTCGTGGATCCGCCTGATGTCGATCCGGTCTCCGGCATTGAATCCCGTGTTGCCAAGACAAACGGCTTTTTCTCCGAGAAACCGGTCACCTACCTGCAGGCCGCCGCCGGCGGACGGTGGTTGGAGAACCGCTCGCTCAACACACTCCTCGGCGTCCGGCGCGATCACTACCGTGAAAACATCAACGACGCGGATTTGGACGAACGCGACGCGGTCTCGCGCGAACTCCTCGCCTTCGGCCCGAAGATCCGCACCGATTCGCAGAAGGTCACGAGCTATACGGCGAGCATGGTTTACCACCTCACCGACAGCCTCAGCCTTCTCGCGGGGTATTCGGAATCCTTTGATGCCGGTTCGACCGCACGGGGGCTCCGCGGCGATTCGCTCCCGCCTCTCCTCAGCGAAGGCCGCGAGGCGGGAATGAAGTTTCAGCTATGGGAGAACCGCCTCGTCGGGTCCGTCACCTACTACGAGGTCGAGCAGAGCAACAACCGGCTCGGCGGCCAATCCCAGCCCATCAATGAAATCTGGAGCCTCATCGGAACCCCGGAGCGCGGTGTGCTCGACGCCTACCGCGACCGCCAGACCTTTGAAGGCACGGGCTGGGAGATCGACTTCACGGCCATGCCGACACCCAACTGGCGCCTGCTCTTCAATATCTCCTTTCCGGAGACCGCCGTTGTCGAGGGTCTTATCGACACCCGCGCCTATTATGAGGCCAATGTCGACGAATGGCGCGCCGCCGCCGCCGACATCGAAGCGGGCGGGGATCCCGCGCGCGCGAACAATATACGCACCCGCATAGACCGCATTGAGGAGGCCATCGAATCCGTTGAGACCGGGCGCCGCCTCGACAACAGCTTCCGCTACACCGCCAATTTCTTCACCCGCTACTATTTCACCGAAGGCATCGCGGAGGGTTTCTCCGTCGGCGGTGGCATGAATTTCCGCGGCCGCCGCCTCGTCGGCAACGAACCGGGCGATCCCTTCGCCTACATCTATGCAAGCGGATACT
>SKLD01000094.1 GCA_007123395.1 Opitutales bacterium | reverse complement strand
TCCGATCGACGGCGGACGCCGGTTCCGTGCGGGCGGTCGGGCCGAGGCGGAGCTGCAATTGGGCCTCGAACAAGGAGGCCGGTTGGACGGCCATGCCGGGGGATTCGTTGATCTTGTGCCCGGACATCGCAATGCTCTTGCCCTGGAGCCCGGCGAAAATGGGCTTTGCGAAGGTGTGGCCGTTGCGGTTGCTAGGCCAGAAGTTGTAGCTGTTCGGGCCGCCGCTGACGGTGAAGTTCCACGCCACGAAGTGGCGCCCATGATGGGGGTAGCTTACGAGGGGGCCGCCGTTGCCATCGAAATGACCGCCCGTCACGCCATCCATGAGGGTCGCGTAAGGGCTGCCGGAATGGGCGTCGATTCGCTGGTTTCCGGCCATTTGGTGGCGCAGGTAAACCGTGCCGCAACCCCAGTAGCCGACACCCGGCCCGTGCCAGTGCCCCGCCGAATCCACGCAGTCCTTGATGAGGATGCCGTAGGAGCGCCGCGTGTGGATCGACATGTGGCCCATCTTCCCGGTGAAGCGGACGTTCTCCACCGTGAAGGCGGCACATCCGTCGAAGTAAACGCACTGGTTCCAATCCTTGAACTCGCAGTCGCGCAGCCAGCCGTTGGCCACGTTGTCGAAGCGCAGGGCGTTCCACGCGTAGTCGTGGATGTCGTCCTTGTGGTGGACGAAGCTCTCCGGATAGCTGTCCCAGTTGCCCTTGAAGAGGATGTCTTCGATGCCCACGTCGGTGATCACGTTGTAGCTGCGGACCTGGATCGTGATCCCCTCGCCCATGATCATGGGCAGGTGCAGCGGCTCGCGGAGCCGCACGGTGTTCCCTTCGACCGACGCAACCGTGTGCAGTTCCCGGATGTTGAAGCCGGTCGTCTCCACGAGGCGCGTCCATGTGGGCGAAAGCGCCAAAGGAGCGTAGTAGGCGTGCGCGTAGGGAATGCTGTTGTCCCGCAGGATGATGCGCCGGCCCGGCCACAGGTTCACGGCATTGGCCACCTCGATCTCGTAGCTTCCCCGCGGCGCGTCGGCCGTCACCGTGGTCAGGGTGCTCTGGCCGGTATTGAGCGGCTTGACCTCGAACATGTAGCGACCGTTGTTGACCTTCATTTTGTCCATGAAGATCTCCGTGCCTCCCGGGCCCGAGCCGCTGCCCTTCAGGAGCATGTTCGAGCTGCTGATCCGGATCGTCTTCGTGATGTCGTTGTCAAAACTCACCATGAAGCGCCCGGGCGGGAAAAACACGATGCCGCCGCCGGCCGCCTGAGCCGCATCAATCGCCGCCTGGATGCCCGCATCGTCGTAGTTGCCGTCGTCCGGAGACGCCCCGTAGTCGGTGACGTCGAACACCGGCCAGCTTGAGGTGTCGGGCAGCGGACTTTCCGAGTAATCGTACCCGGCGTAGGAAAAGTCCGGCAGCGTCGCCTGTGTGCCGCTCAATCTCGCTTCCCGGAACTCCCGCCACAAAAAAGAGTCCGCGCCATGGCAGAACCATGGCGCGGACAAAGCAATGAAAAGCGTCGCAAGGACGCGGGCGCGGAGCGCGGGCGGCGGGAGAACGCGGGGCATCCGGAACCTCTTCGCCGTCTCACGTGTCGCAGCCCGTGGCATGTGTCGCCTCAGCGCCGCCGACGGCGGATCAGCACCCAGGCCATACCCAACACACCGAAGAGCAGAGCATAGGTCGAAGGCTCGGGGATGATGGTCACACTGTCGAGTTCGATGCCGGTGAGACGCCCATCACCACCCAACATGGCGATGCCAAAGGTGTTGAAGGAGACAAACGCATCTTCCTCAATATCAATCGAGATCGAGCCATCGAAGGAAGGTCCCGTCAGGGTGTGGGAGAATGTGACGGCATCCGCACCTGTCCGTGAGATGTTGAGCACACCCGTGTAGGTAACCCCCGCCGTCAAAGCGCCGAGGCCTGACGCAGTGTGACCTTCGAGGGTGGTAATCGGTGTCCCGGAATGCATGAACTGTTCGCCCGCTTTGTCCCGCGCGCGCATCGTGTAGGAACTGCTGGCGGGGTTGGAGTATACCACATACCCGGTCATACCTTCAAAGTTTGGGCTTGAAGTACCCGTGCTGGCTTCAGGATCGGTTACCCGATCATCGTTGGCGTTTGTATTATAGAGTCCGACCCGCAAACCACCCCCGACAGCGGGTGCCGTGTCGAGGCGGAACTCATAAGAAACCTGAAGGAAGGACCCAATGGCAATCTCGTAGGAGCCCGCGTCCGTGAAGTAGGTGAGGAGGTGGCGCGTTCCCCCGGTGGTATCCAGTGCAAGGGTCCCGTCTGCCGGTTGGCTCAGATCGCCGATATGCGACGCATACCACGCCGAGGTGGCGGGGAGGTCTTGCGTGGTCAGTTGATCCAGAGCGAAGGCCTCGTTGAGGATGACCGATCCCGCTGCCGTGAAAGGAAGCAAAGCGGCGGCGCAAATTGGAGGTAGCATTTTCATTTTTTATTGGATTTGAGGTGATTGGATTCGCGTTGGGATGCCCGTCAGAGTGACGGATTACCCATTGCGAAACCGATGGTGTAGACGGGGAATGCGGGCAGGTCAATCATAATTATGAAATTATTTCCATGAAGAGCGTGATTCAAAGTGCGGGGTCGGCATCGGCGCGTGCTGTAGCTGTTAAAGTCCCGCATTTATGGGGTCTTTGCGGGTGAGCCCGGGCGACGGGCAGCGGGATCGGCTAAAGCCGAAACTCCAACAAAGCCCGCACCCTTCATCACACTTTTTCATAAGAACCAAAAATTTCAGGGGCCTGCTGCCTTGGCCGCACCGTAGCGAGCGAAATGCCTTTCGCTCCACGACGGCAAGGCCACGACGTGGCAGCCTGCTGCCGAGCAACCATACCAACGAGGTTTCATCTACCGGCCTGCGGCCCAACCGATAACGCCGCAGCAGGCTGCGGCTGGAGAAAGCGGTCCCGTCAAAACGGGACCGCAGTCCAAGGTGCCTCCGGCACGGACGACGGTTCCCCCCTCACCGACGGCAAGGCCGTCCTTGGACTGCTGTCCCGTCCAAACGGGACAGCTTTCCGCGAAGGCAGCCTGCTGCCGAGCATCCATACCGCCGGGGTTTCATCTACCGGCCTGCGGCCCAACCGATAACGCCGCAGCAGGCTGCGGCTGGAGAAAGCGGCAAGAGCTTGCGCGCAGTCCAAGGTGCCTCCGGCACGGACGACGGTTCCCCCCTCACCGACGGCAAGGCCGTCCTTGGACTGCTGTCCCGTCCAAACGGGACAGCTTT
>SKLD01000069.1 GCA_007123395.1 Opitutales bacterium | reverse complement strand
GCGGATTTGGAACAGCCAAAGAACTATTTTCACGGTTTAAAGCTCGAAGATTCATTTTCCCCGGATAACATTCTCTTTTTCTGCCACCACAATCGCAAAGCCTTTGAGCCCGAGGGTATCAGTAATACGTTCCACCATCGCTTTGTCTTCGTTATGGTCGTAAAAAAGGGCGGCCCCGCCCGGATCGGTGACCATACGCATCTGCTTGAGGAAGGGGAGGGGGCGCTCATCTTTCCGCACCAGTTTCACCACTTCATGGATGTGGAGCCGGGTGAACTCGAATGGCTCTTTATCACCTTTGAATTGGGTCTGCATGCTCCGATTGAATCGCTCCGCGGCACGCCGCGGAAGCTCGACCAAGAGACACTCTTCCTCATTGCCGAAACACTGAATATCCATCGGCGTGTCCGTCGCGGGGATACCCATTCGATCGCCGGTATCAGCTACTTTCTCGCAGAGATCCTTCTGCGCATGAAAGAGCTGCCTCTTATCGATAACGAAAGGCTGAATATTCACGGCACTGATGACACGCGAGATGTTCTTCTCGACAAAATCAATCATTTTGTCGCCAACAACCTTCATCGGCAGTTGACGGTAGCGGACCTTGCGCAAGAACTGGGTTATTCAGTCAGTTACCTTCGTGCTATTTTCCGTGATCGCCTTGGCCTGAGTCTCGGGCGCTTCATCCGGGAGTCGCGGCTTAGTAAAGCGGCTGTATTGTTGGAGCAAAACAATCTGAGTATAACGCAGGTCGCAAAGGAAAGCGGTTTTGATTCGCTGACGGCCTTTTCCCGCGCATTCAAGCAAGCGTACGGCGTTGCCCCGAAGGCTTACAGTAAAGTGGTAGGCCGCAATGGTGCTCCCTGAGCTTCGCCATCACGAATCCCTTGATTGTCGGGGGTTCTGCATCAAACCTTGCGTGTTCCTATGATTCAAAACCGTTACACCTACACGCGGTCGATTCCGGAGGATGCGGCTTATGATCTCGTTGTTGCAGGAGGCGGTCCGGCGGGAACGGCCGCCGCCATCCAGGCGGCGCGGCTCGGAATGAAGACGCTGCTTCTGGAGGGAACCGGTTGCCTTGGCGGCATGGGAACGTCCGCGCTGGTTTCCAACTGGTCCAACCTCGGCAACGGCCGCGAATGTGTCGTGGGCGGGCTGATACTGGAGTGGATCGAAACGCTGCACGCGCGCGGAGGCTTGCCGCCCGATGTCGGTCCCCGTGTATGGCAGCGCGAAACACGCGGCATTGGTTTCAACGCTGAGACGCTCAAGTGCATTCTCGACGAACAGTGCGCCGAGGCGGGGGTGGAGACACGGTTTTTAACGCGGGCGGTGGACGCGGACTTCGATGCGGCGGGGCGACGGATCAACGGCTTGGTCGTCCACAATATCGAAGGCCTGCGCTATGTTCCGGCAAAGGCCGTGATCGACGCGACAGGCGACGCGGTGGTGGCGGATCTCTGCGGGGCGGCGTGCCGTGAGGCCGGTCGGGACACGTCGAAGATCATGCCGCCAACGCTCTGCGCGTCGGTCGTGGACGTGGACTTCGACCGCTTCGATCGGAAGACCATGCAGCAGGCGGCGGTCGAGAGAGCCATTGCGGAGGGATTCTTTTCGCAGCCCGACCGCCATGTGCCGGGGCTTTTCCGCACGGGCAGGACCCACGGCATTCTCAACGCCGGCCACCTCTTCGGGATGAACGCGCTCAAGAACGCGAGTCTGAGCCGGGGGCTGGTCGAGGGCCGCAAACTGGCAGAGGAGTATACGGAGTTTTTCCGCCGCTACCTTCCCGGATGCGAAAACGCGACGAATATCACGACGGCCGCGCTCATGGGCGTGCGTGAATCGCGCCGCATCGTCGGCGAGTATGAGTTGAACTACGCGGACTACCGCGCGCGGCGGCACTTCGCCGATCAGATCGCCGTCTACTGCAAGCAGGTCGACATCCATGTCTACGACCTGAGCGACGAAGAATACGAGCGTTACCACAATGAGTTCGAGAAGGACGACATCCTCGCGCCGGGGGAGTCCTACGGTATTCCCTACGGCGTGCTCGTGCCGGCGGGTTGGCGGAATCTCTGGGCGGCGGGCCGGTGCAACTCCAGCGATATCAAGGTGAACGCGGCCATCCGCGACCAACCGGCCTGCGCCATGATGGGGCAGGCCGCCGGCGCGGCGGCGGCGCAGTGCGTGCGTGGGGGAGAGACCGCCTGTGCGCTGGACACGGCGGCTCTTGTCGAAACGCTCCGCGCGGAGGGTGCATGGCTGCCGCAGCCGTCGCTGAGCCGGGAGATGACGCGGGTGCGGTAAAGGGTTGCGGCGCTTCCCCGCTGTCCCGCGCTTGACCGTGGCGCGGCGCCTTCCCAAGGTGGGCGGCTTATGTCGAAAGAAAATGCAGGAGCGGGTGCGGCGGTCTCGATGGAGACGCTTGTGACGCTGTGTAAGCGGCGGGGCTTCGTCTTCCAGTCGAGCGAGATCTACGGCGGCTACGCCGGGTTTTTCGACTTCGGCCCGCTCGGCGCGGAGCTGAAGCGCAACCTCAAGGCGGCGTGGTGGGACGACATGGTACACCGGCGCGATGATATCGTGGGCCTCGACTCGAGCATCATCATGCACCCGTCGATCTGGAAGGCTTCCGGCCACGTGGACGGGTTTGCCGACCCCATGGTGGACTGCAAGGCGTCGAAGAAGCGCTACCGCGCCGACCAGCTCTTTTTCGCGCCCGTGGTCGTCGAGGGCGAGACCATCGGCTACGTGTCCGTCGAAGAGAAGGACGGCATGGAAGCGGAGGCCGCCGAAAAGGCCGCCGACCTCAAGCGCAAGCTCGCCAAGCAGGGGGAGCTGGCGCCGCTCGTTCTGCGCGATTACACGGAGGCGAAGCCGGAGGAATACGACCTCATCCCCAGCCCCGCGACGGGCAAGCCCGGTTCGCTCACGGCGCCGCGGCAGTTCAATCTCATGTTCGAGACGAAGGTGGGTCCGCTCGCCGACGCGGCGGCTGCGGCTTACCTGCGGCCAGAAACGGCGCAGGGCATTTTCCAGAACTACAAGAACGTCGTCGACACCGGGCGGGTGAAGATTCCCTTCGGCATCGCCCAGATCGGCAAGGCCTTCCGCAACGAAATCACGCCCCGTAACTTTGTCTTTCGCTCGCGCGAGTTCGAGCAGATGGAGCTGGAGTATTTCATCGATCCGGACGAGGACACCTGGCCCCGCGAATACCGCTACTGGATCGACTGGTGCATGGACTGGCTCAAGAGCATCGGC
>SKLD01000323.1 GCA_007123395.1 Opitutales bacterium | reverse complement strand
CGTCCTCCTCGCGCTCCACCCAATAGGGCGCACCTTGGCTCAGCGCCACAAGCCCGTACTCATGCGCCTTGCGTGCCGTGGGATAGCGCCCCACCGGCTCACGCTCCGGAGCGGTCGGCGGGTTCTCTGCCGGAGAATCACTCACAACCCCCATCCGTGCCCCAACCCCGCCCCCGCCGCAACCCGGAAACTCACCCCGCCGCCGACCCCGCCGCCAACGCGGACAAGTGCCGAGCCGCTTGCGGCGACACCCGCGAAGCCCATGTCCGCTCTCCGTCCGTCCGCGCACCGGAGAGGGGACATTCCTGTCCCCGGCCACGGCGTAGGCACCATCCACGCCGCCTCCAGCCGCAAACGCGGACAGGAATGTCCGCTCTCCGTCCGCCCGCGCACCGATCGGATGGGCTCACGGGGATTGCGCCCCGTGAGCCTTCCACACCACCGGACGTGCGGTTTTCCGCATCCGGCGGTTGAACCCGGCAAGGGTCAGGTCGGGCATTTCCCGGCACCTGCCCCCGCGAAGCTCCATGGGAGGATAAAACCATATCGGCGTAGTCGTTTGTTCGAGAGCGCTTGGTTCATCTGCCACAAACGGGCGATTCGCCAAGCTCCCAGTCCGCTGTAAGCCAAGCCACAGGCTCGTTTATTGATTCCGAGCCGACGCAGGGCGTTCAATCGCCCTTTGGGCGTTTTCCAGCGTAGCCAGAAGCACTTGCGCATGTGGCGGCGGATCCAGCCGCTGAGGTCCTCCACATCCCAGCTCCTTTCGGTCAGCCGGAAGTAGTTCCACCAGCCCCGGATGTAGCGGCACCACTGATCGCGCAGTTGATGGCTCGTCAGACTTTGGCGGGCATCCCACAGTTCGCGCACGCGGTCCTTCATCCGCTCCAGGCTTTTCGGGGCGATGACGATCGTCCCGTCGGCTTGCAGGCGGTAACCCAGCAGGGCGCTTGTCTCGGTCGGCCCGCTTCGGCTCTTCTCACGGTTCACCGGCACTTTCAGGTGCTTCTCGATCCACTCCGTCATGCCGGCACGCACCGCTCTTCACGCTTTGTTCAGGTTTTCCTTTTCCAGCACCGCCGACAGGGTCGGTTTCGGTGCTGCCATGCTTGCTTCATTGGGCCTCATCTTTGCCTCCTTTCGCAGTGGGTCCGACTCGGTGAACATGGGCGCGGCGCCTTTGGAGGAATCCACCTCCGGCTCCGTTTCCACCGGCACGGGAAGTTGCCGTAGTTGCAACGCCCGTGTTGTTTCGTTCGCCTACTCGCCGTCTTCCCTCCAGAGGGCTGGCTGAGGGCCTTCTCTTGGTTCTTCGGCCCTTCGCTACGCCCAGGTTTCCAAGGGCATCTTCACTACTATGGCCTCTGCTGACTCCTCCGCCGCTCTCACGGCGGAGACCTCCCCGGGTAAGGTGCATGAACACGGTCGACCCCGTGCCGCCAGGCTCTACTGAATGCGTCTTTCGGTGACGGTTGGATTTCGCGGTTCCCAGCACGCTTATCGCCCGCACCCAGCCTCGCTGCCTGTTCGTGTTCCTACGGTCGTGGTCTTTGCTACGGCCTTCTTTCGCGCTGAGTCCCTCGCGGAACCCGCCTTGGCTTTCGCTACGGTTGCTGTCACTGCTTCCGGTCATCTTCTTTTCTGTTTCATGGCTTTTGTTTCTTTGTGACTTGTTCATGCCCATGCCGGGCACTGGAGAGGGGACATTCCTGTCCCCGGCAGCGGAGGAGCAACCGCTTCCGCAAAGCATTCATCTTCGACATCATCCCAGCTCACTCCCTACGCTCTCCAACCGCAAACGCGGACAGGTGCCGAGCCGCTTGCGGCGACACCCGCGAAGCCCATGTCCGCTCTCCGTTTTGCGCCGCGCTGGAGAGGGGACATTGCTTGCAGCCAATTCCGCCTGCAAGGTCTCCTCAACCACAGCCCGGAACAGTCGATGCATCTGCGCCGCTCGCTGGCGGAGTTCCGTCAGAAGCGCATCATTGATGTCAATTGCCGTCCTCATTTTCGCATCAGGATGCCAAAATGCCCGCGCCCGCCAATGAGCGCCGCGCTCTTGCGGGGGCAGGCGGCGTGTGCGAATCTGCCAGTTTTTCCCCACATGGTGAAGACGGCAGAACAGTTGGAGAGCATCCGCATCCGCGGGGCGCGGCAAAACAACCTCAAGGGCTTCGACCTCGACCTTCCGCTCGGGAAGTTGATCGTCGTGACGGGCCTGAGCGGCGCGGGCAAGTCGTCGCTCGTCTTTGAGACGCTGCACGCGGAGGGCCAGCGGCGCTACGTGGAGACCTTCAGCCCCTACACGCGGCAGTTTCTGGAGATGATGGACCGGCCGCAGGTCGACTCCATCGAGAACATCCGCCCGTCCATCGCCATCGAGCAGCGCAACACAGTGCGCACGTCGCGGTCGACGGTAGGCACAATGACGGAGCTGTGCGACTACTTCAAGGTGTGGTTCGCGCACAGCGCCCGCCTCATCGACCCGGCGACGGGCGAACCCATCGAAGACGACAACCCGGCAACGATCTGGAAAAAGGTGTCGCGCACCTTCGCGGGGCGGCGCGTGCTGATCGGCTTCCGCGTGCGGCGGGGGGCGAAGCTGCCGTGGCAGACCGTCCTCGAATCGCTTTCCGCGCAGGGTTACACCCGCGCGGCGGCGGAGGGCCGCGGGTTCGAACGGATCGACGCGTTGCGCCCGGAGGATCTCGGCGACACCACAGAGCTGGCCGTCGTGCAGGACCGCCTCAAGATCGCGGCGGGCGCGCGCAACCGCTTCCTCGAAGCCGCTGCCACCGCCCTGCACTTCGGCAAAGGACAGTTGGAGATCCTCGACGAAGCGGGAACCCGCCTCGCCGCCTACTCGGAAGGGCTCCACTCGCCGGAGACGGAGGAGCGCTACCGCCCCGCCGTGCCCAACCTCTTTTCCTTCAACTCGCCGCTGGGGGCGTGCCCGCGCTGCCGCGGCTTCGGACGCATCATCACCATCGACGACCGGCTCGTCATCCCCGACACCACGCTCTCGCTCAAGGACGGCGCCATCCGCGCCTTCCAAGGTGCCGTCTACTCGGAGAGCCAGCGTGACCTCCTACGCGCCTGCCGCAAACACGGTGTCCCCGCCGATGTGCCGTGGCGGGAGATGACGGAGGCCGAGCGCGCCTTTGTCATGGACGGCGAGCCCGGCTACGGGGAAGACGGGCGCGAATGGCCCAAGGCATGGTACGGTGTGCGCCGCTTCTTCGAGTGGCTGGAGAGCAATACTTACAAAATGCACGT
>SKLD01000345.1 GCA_007123395.1 Opitutales bacterium | reverse complement strand
GGCGGAGATCCGCGAGCGCCTGGGCCGCGAGCCCTTCGCCTCCATGTATCAAGCCTTGCGCGAGAATGTGGGGCAGGGCGATTTCTATCGGCTCACGGTCGAGAGCAATCCGCGCGACCGCGCCCTCCGTGCCATGGGCCATGCGTATCTCTATGCCCTGAGTGGTGACGAGGCCCATGCCCAAGCCGCCCGCGACGACTGGGCGTTCATCTTCGCTGAGGTCGACGACGCGCAGTGGACTTCCACCTCGGTGGCCGGGCTTACGCTCTACGGTTATGCCGCGCATTTGGCCATTGCCTACGATTTGTGTTCCACTTCCGACGCATGGGACGCGGGCTTCAACTACGAGGCCTCGCGGCGGCTCGTTGCCGTCGCGGACGTCATCGTCGACCACGGCGGTGCCAATCAGCCAAACGACCATGGTAGCAATTGGCACGCCGCGCGCGGTTCCACGGCAGGTTTGGCTTACCTCGCGACGGACCATGCGTTCAGCCGGACACGCCTCGATGCATCATGGAAACGCGTGCAGAACTACCTCAACACCAATGCCGGTAATCGACCCACGCAGGGCTGGAATCCGGAAGGTTTTGGGTACACCGCTTATCCCTTCGGAATGTTCCTTGGTCCCTGCGGCATCGCGCAGCGGCGGGCCGATCCCTCGCGTGACCTCACGACCAACGCCTCCATGCAGCGCAAGGCCCGGAGCGGGTTCATCGGCGCGACGTCCGCTTTCAACATTTACGGTACCGGCGGGATCAAGACCGACTGGTCCAACGACAACGGCCACATCGGCGGCGAGGGCATCTACGGTCAGGCCTTTGCCTACGCGCCGGATTCATGGCTGCCGCCCCTGCGCCATGCCTACGACCGCCTCATGGGTCACCTTGCGCCGCATGGCGGCAACTGGGACAGCGTCCGGCACGGTTCTTTCTGGTCCATTCTTTTCTATCCCGAGGATGTCGCATCGCAGGATCCCATGGAGCACTGGCACTGGCACGTTGCTTCCGACGACGCCGCCGGCCTCGGTAAATTCACCTTCCGCGACGGATATGTCGATGAGAACGACATCCTCGTGCAGTTCAAGACGCGCAACTACAACCTCTCCCAGGCCAACAAGGGACCGGACGGGCTCGGCTTCCGCGTCCTCGGGCTGGGCGAGAGTTTTGTCATCGGCGGCGGCCGCGACAATCCCGGCCTCAAACTCGGGCAGGCCACCGTCTACCGGACAAATCCGGACGCGGACAGTTTCACCGCCAACAACAACACGGGCACGGTCGTGGGTATGCCGTTGATCAAGCCGGATGGCGGCGGACACGCCATCGGGCGCATGACGTTGAGCAATGTCACCACGGCTAACCACAAGCGCTGGTTTGTGGCTGACTTCGATGCCGGTGCGACCGGTGCCGCCGCCACGATCATCGTCGCCGATACCTCCGACGACGGTGTGTATTGGCAGTTGCCGACCTACCTCGAAAACACGGTCACGTACTCCGGCAATTCGTTCACCATCACCGGTGTCAATGGTGCCACGCTGCGGGGCACCATTCTCCACCCCGGAGGATCGCCGCTCATCACCACCGGCACCAAGGCCCGCGGTGCCAACTACGCCCTGCGCAACGGCGGGACCCTTGCCGAGGTCGATCCCGTCTCGAATCCGCTCATCAACCAAAACCGCTACCTTCACATCCAGTCCAACGGCGACGGCGCTTTCCTCGTCGTCATGACGCTTCAGCCTGACGGGCTGGAGCATCCCGCGGTCAGTCGACTGAGCGGGGGCGTGGCCGATGCCGTTGTCCAGGTCGGCGGTCGCACCTACACCCTGCATGCCGACAACGTCCTCTACGATGGCGCGCCCTATGCCGCTCCGGCCGCCACCGTTACTTTCAACGTCGGTAGCGGCGGCGTCATTACGGCGGGCAATGCCGTGCAGTCCGTGGCCTACGGCGGTTCGCCCATCGAGCCGACTGTCGTCTCGAACACGGGCTATACCTTCCTCGGCTGGGACCGCGCCTTTGCCCCCGTTGTCCGTGACCTGACGGTCAATGCTGTCTACGCCACCTTTGGCGACGAAGAGCCCGCAGACTTTGCCGGTTGGATGGCTGGATTCCCCTCCGTGCCGCAAGACCAGCGCGACCCGCTCGACAACCCGGCCGCCGACGGTTGGAACAACCTCCTCAAATATGCCTTCGGCATGGACCCGTCGACTGTGGACTACTCGCGCGCGCCGGGAGCCGAAAACGACGGCGACAACCTCGTCCTTCGCTACCACGTGAACGAGACCGCCACGGATGTCAGCATTACGCCTGTCTTCTCCGTTTCACTTGCGGAGGGTTCATGGAATCCCGTTCCGCCCAATGATATCCTGCACCTCGGCACCGACGCCCAAGGCATCGCCACCTACGAGGCTGCCGTGCCCCTCGCAGAGGGCCCCGTCTTCCTCCGCCTCGACGTCCGCATCAAGGAGCGAGACCGATGAAACGACCGTGTGAGCATCTGCCGTCCCCGTGCGGCGACCGGCCGGATCCCGGCTCCGCGCTGCCCGGCGCGATGTGCCGTGTGGAAGCGGTGTCCCGCCGCTTTACCGCGTGCAACAGACGGGCGACCCGTTGAGCAGTCGCACGCAGGCGCAAGAAGGCGAGCCGAGTCGGTCACGCGACACCACATGAGGCCCCGAATGGGCCTTCACCGCGGAACGGTTTTTGTTCGCACCCACAACTGGGAGAACGAAACGCATTTGATATCGCTCCTCGGCCCGGAGGGCGCTTTTCATGCGGCTTTTCGCCCGCATGGCAGCCCCATGAACCCGACCGGATCTTGCGCAAATCGGCACTCCTTTTGTGGAAACGGGTATTTCCATGCGCCGGCATTTCGGGTAACCTGTCCGCGTTCGTTCAACAGATTGCAACCAACACATCCACTACGATCACATGAAAATGAAAACCATCCTACTCACAACCACCGCCCTGTTCGCCGCCTCGGCGCTCTCGGCGACAATTGTCCTCTCCACCAGCTTCACCGAAGCCGCCAACGATATTAATTTCAACGACGGCAGCGGCAACCGGAGCGTCGGCATTTTGCTCGACGATCTCACCCTTGCCGGGGGCCTGAGCAACACGTCGATCACCTCCTTGGAGACGGAAACGCTCACATGGACCCGAACGGTTGGCTTTGGCAACCGGATGTTCACCACATTTGGCGACGGTTCCTTCTTTGCGGCGGATGCCGGAGTCATTCCGTCTGGTACGCGCGACGTGAGCAGTGGGCGCATCGTTGTTACAGGCGGCG
>SKLD01000083.1 GCA_007123395.1 Opitutales bacterium | reverse complement strand
CTTCGGCCCGCAGACGGACGGAGCCATTGGTTCAGGACACCGCATCCACTGGGCGCTGCTTGAAACACGATTGCACGGAGGGAAAGCGCGCATATCCGTTCGTATCCACCGGAGTTCCTGGTGAGGCCCACGGAACGCCGATTTCAGAAAGCAGACTTCCACTTTTGTGAGCACGGGCAAGCCAGTCATTGATGCCTGTGATGACGGTTTGAATCGAATCTCCGAATGGATGTCTCTGCAAATCGTAGTTCGGGATCGGTGCGGGCAGGCCATGTGAGTCAAAGGCGGCGTTTACAGCCACTGTGAAGGGGCGGCTAATGTTCAAATCGCAAAGAAAAGCCTCTCCGTTGGTGAGTGAATGACTGAAATACTCGAGCATCTCGATGCGATCTTCTTTGTAACTTTCCCGATGTTCGAGTCTGCCATCGCTGTAGCGGATGACTATTCGGGAAAAGTTGATGAGCTGGATTTCCGCTTCCTCGGTATCCAAGACGGTTGTCGGGGCCAACTCGGTTTCCGGACAAAGTGTTAGATTGCAGACAATGGGGACTCCTTCCCGCGTAGTCACCCGGACGGAAGCCGTGTCTTCACTTTCGATCATGTGCCCGCGATAGAACTCTCCCGTCACGATGCGGGGTTCGGCCATGGCCGCGTGCGCGGGGGCCGCGAGGTAAAGGCTGTTGGCGAGCAGATGCGCAAAGGGATTGTGCAAGGATCCATCCAGGACCCACTTTCCGTCAAGGCGGAGGCGTCCGGCCCACCTGCTGCGCTCGAAATACCGGTCCGTGCGAATCCATGCACCAATGCTCCGGATCGATTTGACTTTTCCAAAGCGACCGGAAACCAGTTCGGCTTTGAGCCGCTGCACGAGATGGCTGTAGATGGAGTTGAAACACACGCCGACAGACACTCCGCTTTCCCTCGCTTTTTCGGTAATCGCGTCATGCTGTTGGATTGTTGGAAACGGGGGTTTCTCCTGCAAAAGAGTGAAACCGGCACGAAGACATTGCGCTGCTATTTCCTCGTGCAGGTGAATCGGAGTCGGGTTCAGGATTGCCTTACAATCCTCCCCGATTCCGCTCAGCATGGAATCGACATCCGGGTAGATCTGAACGGCGTTTGCCCTGCAATCCTCGAGAATCGGATCTCTTGGGTCGGGGGCCACTATGGCCGAAAGTTGGACCGTCCGCGGAATCGTCCAAATGCGCTTGATCAGCTCCGATGCGTAACCGTTGCTGCCGATGATCGCCAACCGAACCGGTGCCGTCCCTGTCTTTTGAATTCTTTCCATTTTGGACCCCAAATGAGCAAATGAAATGAGTGGGAAGTCGATACTTGCTGCTGGCCCGGCGGATTGAAATACCCGATGCCGCTCCCGTTGTTATCAAAATCGCCCATGCATTGCTGGACCGCCTGACAGCGGTTAACTGCCCGGAAATATGCAAATTCGCCCAAAGGAGTCTGATTGAAATTGCATGAACTCATTCGGAGTGCAATTGTCCCTTGATGCTCCGTTATACCCGATCCGGTCCAAAGATTTTGGATATTCCCACCAGCACACCGTCCAAGCGATTGAATTGGGAGTTCTATGCTGTTGTCGATGGTTATTGCGCCCCGCTCTTCGACATGGACGAAAATCCTCAGTTGCAGACAAGGACTCTCTGGGTTCTGTCTCCGGATCTGACTTACGGTTGGACCGGTGAAAGGGCCGGATGGGAACGGATTCTTTTTCATTTCGGCTTTATTCCGGAAACGCTCAAAGAGCAGATACCGGGCACGGGATATCGAGAGGTCCGGTTGAATGACAGCGACATAGAACGCATCCGCGCCATTCACGCGGAAGTGAACGAGCAAATTTTGAATCCTAATGAACTGAGTAATCTTATCTTCCACCGGGCGTTGATTGATCTGTCTCTCATCGCGCTTAAGGAGGTTCCGGTGAAGCCCATCCTCAGTCTGGATGATATCGCCTACCAAAGAGTGGAAGAAGCCGTTAGCTGGTATGTTGAGAATATGCACAAAGCTCCGACAATTGATGCTGTCTCTCAAGCGGTGAATATTTCGACGAGCCACTTGCGGCGGCATTTTCACGAGACAAAGCACTGCAGTCCCAATGCCTACTTTCAGCGCCTTCGGATGGAGCGCGCCTGCAAGATGCTGAGCAAAACGACGGAAACGTTGGACCAGATCGCCCGCAGGTGCGGCTTTCCCAATTCAAGCGATTTCTGCCGGTTTTTCCGGAAAAACACGCGCACCACTCCGCATACTTGGCGGAAACGCATAAACCCTAAAAAGGTGTTCCGCGAGGGTTTGGAGATTGCCGATTTCAATCCGGGGGATAAGCGCCAGAATGCCTTTTTCACTAAAAAGAGAGTGTCGGTGTGAGGGTTTAACTGCACATTCCTGCCCCCCTTACTTTGCTTGCCCTCTTCCGGGCTGTCCGTGGTAAGATGCGGGCATGGTTTTCGTGGATTACGCCATCCTTGTTGTCTACTTGGCGGGGTTGTTCGGGATTGCGGCGTGGCTGGCGCGGCGTGCGGCGCAGGGCAGTGACCACTATTTTCTTGGGGGGCGGCGACTGCCGTGGTGGGCGCTGGGGTCGTCGGGTATGTCGAGCAATCTCGACGCCGCCGGCACGATGACGATCCTCACGCTCATCTACCTCTACGGGCTGCACGGGTTTTTCGTTGAGATGCGCGGCGGGGTGGTGCTGCCGATCGCGGTCTTCCTCGCCTTCATGGGCAAGTGGCACCAGCGCAGCGGCGTGGTGACGACGGCGGAGTGGATGCGCCTGCGCTTCGGTCCGGGCGCGCAGGGCACGGCGGCGCGCGTCACGGCGGCCTTCACCTATCTCGTCATCACGGTGGCGATGGTGGTGTTCTTTCTCGCCGCGGCGGGCACGTTTCTCGCCGTCTTTTTGCCTTGGGATCCCGTGACCTGCGCCGTCGCCATGGCGCTCATCGGACTGACCTACACGCTGGTCAGCGGTCTCTACGGGGTGGTGTGGACGGATGTCTTCCAGTCCTTTCTCATCGCGGCGGCGGCGGCCTATGTCGCCGTCACGGCCTCCGGGCTTGTGAGTCCGGAGTTGGTCGCGGCGTGGCCGGGAGCGGCTTTCAACGATCCCCTGCCGCGCCTCGCCGACGGCGGGCTGGCCCCCTATGAGTTGTTCTGGGTGTTTCTCGTTTTCTGGGTCGGCAAGGGTGTGCTCGAAGGGCTCGGCGGCAGCGGGGGTTCGGCCTACATGGCACAGCGTTTCTACGCCGCCCCCTCCGCCGTCGCCACGCG
>SKLD01000028.1 GCA_007123395.1 Opitutales bacterium | reverse complement strand
TGTCGGGGGATGAATCCCGCCGACTACTTTTCGCCCTCCGGTCGTTGAGGAAGGGTCGAACCTGTCCGGGCCCATGACAAACTTCGTGATCACGCCCGCCGCGGGCTTCGGGCGTTTCAGGCGGGATGGACGCGTCCGTCGCCGAGGTCAGCGAGGATGTGGTCAACGATGTTCTGGAGGGCACGGGCGGCTTCGGCAGGGGAAAGGTGGTCGGCGGGGGGCAGGTGGATGAATCCGGCGAGGCAGGTGCGGGGTTGTTGCGCAAGGTGGTGGAGGAGGGCGTAGCTGACGTGGTTGCAGAGGTAGGCACCGGCGTCGTCGGAGACTTCGGCGGGGATGCCTTCGGCTTGGAGAGCGGCGGCAAGGGCTTCGACGGGGAGGGAGGCGCGGAGGGTGTCGGGCGCGCGGGGGACGACGGTTTCGGCGGCGGGGCGGGCACCGCCTGCGTCGGCGAGGGAGGTGTCGTTATGGTTGCGGGCGAGGCGTTCGAGGGAGACGCGGTCGCGTCCGGCGGCGACGCCGAGGCAGAGGACGAGGCGGGTGTTTTCACGCAGGGCGGCGAGGAGCTTCGGGGCGGCTTCGGCCCATGACACAGGGAGAACGAGCTTGCGCGCGCGCCAGCCCGTGGGCAGGCCGGGGGTCCATGCGGCGAGCGCGGCTTCGGAGGGGTTTTCGCGGAAGTCGCCGAAGGGGCCGAAGGCGGTGGCGAGGATGTCATGCACGGCGGCGGGCCTTAGTTGAAGGGCCAGACGAAGGGAACGATGAGAACGGTGCCGAGGCAGTAGATCGTGTTCATCGGAAGACCGACCTTCAGGAAATCGGTAAATTTGTATCCGCCAACGCCATAAACGTAGGTATTGGTCTGGTAACCGATGGGAGTGGCAAAGCTTGCCGAGGCGGCGACGCACACGGCGATGACAAACCCCCTCGGATCGACGTCGAGGACGCTTCCGAGACCGATGGCTATGGGCGTCATGAGAACGACGGAGGCGTTGTTGGAGATGACTTCGGTCATCGTTGTGCAGACCAAATAGATGGCGAGGAGGAGCACGACGGGAATCCACTCCGGCGGGATGCCGAAGCCGGTGAGGTTGACGAGGCCGCCCGCGATGAGGGCAGCCGTCCCGGTGCTTTCCATGGCAATACCCACGCCGAGCATGCCGTAGATGAGCATGAGGATACTCCAGTCAATAGCCGCGTAGCCCTCCTTTGGGGTGACGCAGCCGGTGAGGAAGAGGAACACTACGGCGGGGATGACCGCGCCCTCGATGGGCACGAATCCGAAGGAGGCGAGGAACATGACCACCGCCACGGTGCCGATGGCGAGGGGCGCTTTTTTACGCAGGCTGGCGGCGGGGGTGGCAGGACGGTCGAGGAGGAGGATGTCATCGCCGCGGCGGATTTGCTCGATGGCTTCGTTGGTCCCCATCATAAGGATGGTGTCGCCTTCGGCGAGGGGTTGGGTGTCGATCTGGTCGCGCAGGTTGATGCCGCGCCGGTGGATGGCGATGATGATGACGCGGAAGCGCTGGCGGAAATTCAGCTCGCGGATGGTCTTGCCAGCGATAGTGGAGCGGGGACCGATGATCCCTTCGACAATGGAGCCCTTATGGGCAGAGATGGTTTCAAGGCCGACTTCCAGCCCCAGATCGAGACCCTCCACGGAGCGCGCGTGGGCGACGCCGCCGGGACGGCAGGAGAGGACGAGGCGGTCGCCTGCCTCGAGTGGAGTATTTTTGAGGTCGCCCCGGAGAGCGACTTCGTTGCGGATGATTTCGAGCACGCGCACGCCGCGGTTTTTGAGCACGCCGCTCCCTACGGCGGTCTTGCCCACGAGATCGGATTTCGGGCGAACAAAGGCCTCGGTGATGTATTCTTTTCGCTCGTCGTCTGTGAGCAGGGCGGTGAGCTGCTGGCGCACGGGCAGGAGCCGCGGGGCGATGAATGTGAGGTAAACCGCGCCGACGAGCATCATTGGCAAACCGACCCATGCAAACTCGAACATGTGCAGGCGGCCGTGCCCGGAAGAATCGAGAATCCCGCTCGCGAGCAGGTTGGTGCTGGTGCCGACAAGGGTGGAGGTGCCGCCGAAAATGGAGGCGTAGGAGAGGGGGATGAGCATCTTCGATGCCGGCACATCAAGGCTCCGCGCGAGGCTCAGGATGACAGGCAGAAAGACGATGACAACGGGGGTATTGTTGATGAAGGCCGAGAGCAGGGCCACCCCGAGGATAATGACGAGCATCGTTCCGCGGTAGCCGAACCGGGTGACCCCTCGCAAGACGTTCGCCATTCCGTCGATGACACCGGTCTTCTGCAGCGCGGCACTGAGAATGAACATCGCCGCAACGGTGAGTGGAGCGGGATTGGCGAAGACCGAGATCATCTGCCGCAAGTCCGGGAGTGTTTCCGCGAAGGGCAGAAACCCGGCGGCGAGGACAAGCCCGAACGCGACCATGGCGGTTACATCGGGGGTGATCTTCTCCCAAACGAAGAGCCCGAAGGTCAGCGCGAGCACGGCGAAAATGAACCAGATTTCCCAAGTCATCGTGTTGGATTGGCGGTCATCGGAAAGAGAGCGGAGAGTCTTTCCGCTTCGGGCGGGGCGTCAATGCTTTCGCGCGGCGGCCATTGGGACTTGTCGGGAGGGCACGGAATGCCATGGTAGGGATTCCGCCAATGCCATCCTCGACCGTCGAAAACTATGTAAAGGAGATCTGGCTCCTCCAGTCCCCCGACCGGAGCCGGCCGGTGCCGATGGGGCAGGTGGCCAACGCCCTTGATGTCTCCGCCGGCACCGCGACGACGATGATGAAGTCACTGGAGCGGGCGGGGTTGCTGCACTACACTCCGCGCCGCGGCGTGCGGCTGACGCCGGAGGGCGAGGCCCTCGCTCTCGGCATGATCCGGCGGCACCGCCTCGTGGAGCTTTTCCTCGTCAAGGTGCTCAAGCTCGACTGGACGGAGATCCACGACGAGGCCGAGCGCCTCGAACACGCCCTCTCCGACCGGGTGCTCGATGCGCTCGACGAGTTTCTCGGCCATCCCGAGGCGGATCCGCACGGCGATCCCATTCCCCGCGCGCGCGGCCCCTTCGAGGAGAAATCGCTGGAAAGCCTGCGCTCCTGCGGCGTGGGCGAGTCCGTGCGTGTCGCCCGCATCGCCGACCAAAACGCCGAGTTTCTCCAATTTGTCGAGGCGAACGCCCTCAAACCCGGCACGCGCCTGAAAGTGACCCACCGCGACCGCGTGGCCGACTCCACCACCATCGAAGGCGCCAAAGGCGGCCGCACCCTTACCCT
>SKLD01000177.1 GCA_007123395.1 Opitutales bacterium | reverse complement strand
CCGTGTCGGTTGCTGCCCATCCACCGTCGTCGGCACACGCCAGCGCGATTCTGATGTGAGAGCAACAAGAGCCGTGCCCTGTCGGGTCAGCCGACTTCATTGTGGAAGAGATGGAGTTCAATGGACAAATTCCGTGCACCCACGAGGCCATCGACGAATGGATAGCCGACCCGACGCCGGGCGTGCTCGAGACACTTGGGCGCACCGGGGGGGACTTCATGGTGATCGGCGTGGGCGGCAAGATGGGTGCCTCCACCGCGCTCATGTTGAAACGCGGATTGGATGAAACGGGCCAAAAGGCGCGCGTCTACGGGGTCTCGCGGTTTTCCGATCCGGCGGCCCGTGAACGGCTGGAGTCCTATGGCGTGGAAACGGTTTCGGCGGACGTCCTTGAGGCGGAAGCCGTCAATCAACTGCCGGACGCCCGCAATATCCTCTTTCTCGTCGGTCAGAAGTTCGGAACAGCGGGCAACCCGGAAGCAACATGGGCGACGAA
This sequence comes from Opitutales bacterium, assembly GCA_007123395.1. Lineage (GTDB taxonomy): Bacteria > Verrucomicrobiota > Verrucomicrobiia > Opitutales > Oceanipulchritudinaceae > SLLG01. The sequence goes on along the minus strand of SKLD01000177.1, from coordinate 2,807 downwards.
CGCGGTCGCGCCGGCGTTTGTCTGCGAACGGTACCGCAACTCGCGCATCGTCGCCCTCTCCACCGGCTGCGTCTATCCCTTTGTCCCCGTGGAATCCGGCGGTGCAACCGAGGAAACGCCCATGGGGCCGTCCGGAGATTATGCGAACTCCTGCGTCGGCCGGGAGCGGGTGTTTGCCTATTACGCCGGAAAATACCGTCTCCCCACCGCCCTTGTGCGGCTGAATTACGCCATCGATCCCCGCTATGGCGTCCTCCTCGACATCGGCATGAAGGTGGCGGCGGGGGAACCGGTCGCGGTCGACACCGGCTGGGTGAACTACATCTGGCAGGGCGACGCCGTCGCACGGTCCATCCAATGCTTTGACCACGTATCCTCCCCGCCGTTTGTCATCAACATCACCGGACCCGAAACGATGGCCGTGCGCATGATCGCCGCACGCTTCGGCGAACTGCTCGGCAGGAAACCGGTCCTCAGCGGGACGGAGTCGCCCACCGCATGGTTGAGTAACGCTTCGCTCTCCATGAAGCTCTTCGGGCAGCCCCGCTACGATGCAGAGGAGTTGATCCGGATCGTCGCCGAACATATCCGGCAGGGTGGAGTCACCCTCGGAAAACCCACCCACTTCGAGGCCCGCAGCGGCCAATTCTGACAGCAGATGAAAATTCGAGATCACCTTCTTTCCGGCCAGGTCATTCCCGCCCTGCCGCTGGCCCTTGACGAGCGCCGCACCCTCTCGGAGAAACATCAGCGTGCCCTCGTGCGCTACTACATCGACGCCGGGTGCGGAGGGCTCGCCGTGGGCGTACACTCCACCCAGTTCGAAATCCGGGATCCGCGCCACGGTCTCTTCGAACCGGTCCTTGCCCTTGCCAGTGAAACAATGGATGCATCGCTCAGCCGCGAATCCCGCGCCTTCGCAAAGATCCTCGGCGTTTGCGGCGACACCCCGCAGGCCCTCCGCGAGGCGCAAACAGGGAAGGCCCTCGGTTATCACGCCGCGCTGCTGAGCCTGACGGCCGTCCAGCACCTCGAAGACGCCGCCATCCTCGACCATTGCCGGGAGGTCGCCGCTTGCCTGCCGGTCATCGGCTTTTACCTCCAACCCGCTGTCGGCGGGCGCCCCTTCGCCCACGCGTTCTGGCAGGCGTTTGCCGAAATCGAGAATGTTGTCGCAGTGAAGATCGCCCCCTTCAACCGCTATTGCACCCTCGATGTGGTCCGCGCCGTCATCGGAAGCGGGCGCGACGATATCGCCCTCTATACCGGCAACGACGATAACATCATCGCCGATCTCCTCACCCCGTTCACCTTTGAAGGAACGGACGGGCCCGCAACACGCTTCATCGACGGCGGCCTTCTCGGGCAGTGGGGGGTGTGGACGCGGAAAGCGGTCCTTCTCCTCGAAGAGATCAAAAAAGTCCGGGAGCCCGCGGCGTCCGTCTCTCTCGAGTGGCTCAACCGCAACGCGGCCCTCACCGATATGAACGCCGCCGTTTTTGACGCCGCCAACGGGTTCGCCGGATGCATCCCCGGAATCCATGAAGTTCTGCGCCGCCAAGGCCTCCTGCCCGGCACATGGTGCCTCGACCCCGCAGAGGTGCTCTCCCCCGGACAAGCGGAGGAACTCGACCGCGTGCAGCGCTCATACCCGGAATTCACCGATGACGGATTTGTCCGCGAACATCTTTCCCGATGGCTTGAGAGCCCATGATCACGTTCGCCCACATTGAAGCGGCGCGCGACCGCTTGAGGGGCACCCTGCCGAAGACACCCTGCGTCTTCTCCGAAGCGCTGAGTGAGCTGACCGGATGCCGTATCCACTTCAAGCTGGAGAACCTGCACCGCACCGGATCCTTCAAAGAGCGAGGCGCGCTGAACAAGCTGCTGCACCTGCGCGAAGCGCATCCCGGCATGGGATTGACGACCGCAAGCGCCGGAAACCACGGACAAGCCGTGGCCTACCACGCCTCCCGCATGGGTCACCCCTGTGTCGTGGTCATGCCGGAAAAGACGCCCCTCGTGAAAGTCAGCTCGACGCGCGACTGGGGCGCGGAGGTCATACTCCACGGCACTACCTTCGAGGAGGCCATGGAACGCGCAAAGGAGATCGAACGCGAGCGGGGCTATTTTCTCGTTCACGGTTTTGACGATCCCGAAGTCGTCGCCGGACAAGGCACCCTCACAGTGGAACTCTTCGAAGACGGCGTGCCCTGCGACCTAATGCTCCTGCCCATCGGCGGGGGCGGCCTCATTGCGGGAAATCTCGTCGCCCTCCGGGCACTCTACCCGGACGCGAAGATGCTCGGCGTCGAGCCCGAGAATTGCCCGTCCATGAGCGGCTCCATCCGCGCGGGTCATCCCGTTCATGAACACGGGGGTGCCTCCCTCGCCGACGGGCTGGCCGTGAAAAAGGTCGGTGCCCTGCCCTTCTCCCTCCTCGCGAAGTCGCTCGACCCCATCCTCCTCGTGAGCGAAGACGAAATCGCCAATGCCATCATGGTCCTGCTCGAACGGGAAAAAACCATGGTCGAGGGCGCCGGGGCCGCTGCCTTCGCCGCGCTCCTCCATCAAGAGGAACTCCGCCGCCAATGGAAAGGGCGGGATGTCGTCGTCCCCTTGTGCGGCGGAAACATCGACTTGAACATCCTCTCCAAGATCATCGACCTCGGCCTCGCGAAGGCCGGGCGGCTCGGCCGCCTGCGCGTCGTCGTTCCGGATCAGCCGGGCTCCCTCGCCGGGATCGCCACCGCCATCGGAAAGGAAGGCGGGAACATTCTCGAGATCTTCCACTCCCGCGCCCTCCT
>SKLD01000240.1 GCA_007123395.1 Opitutales bacterium | reverse complement strand
TCCGGCGGCTCGCTCGCGATCACCGGCTTTGGCCTGAGCGACTACGAAACCCTCTGGACGGGCGGTCGTCTCCAATTCGATGGCGGCAACGCGGGCACCTTTGGCGACCATTTCCAGGTTGACGGCAGCACCCTCAGCCTCATCCCCGAGCCCTCGACCTACGCTTTGTTTGCGGGGATGGGCGCGCTGGCATTGGTCGTCTTCATTCGCCGTAGGAAGCCGTAGGGTAATCTGTTTCTGAGTCTCGGATCCATAAGCCGTGGTGCGCGATGCGGACCCTTTCTGTTGTTATGAAAGCGGCATCGCCAGCGGGCCACTGACGCGCAACAGGTTTCGCGGAGGAAGAATGGGAATCGCCGCACGGATGGGATCAGATACCTCTGTTTGATAAAATAAACCCTTACATGAGAACCAATATGAATAAGACATTTTTAACCTTACTTGCTCTCGTCCTCACCGTCTCGCTTTCGGGGCAGACAGTGTTCAATGCCGCTATAAGCAACCAGATCGGTGATGGTGCCAACTGGACCAACGGCTTGCCCACGGCAGGCAATCCGGGAACCTTGAATATTGATGCCAATTGGGGCCCCGGGAGTGCCGGCACGCTCGAAGGGTATTTGGTCACACAGACCGGCGGCGTTCTCTCCAATTCCAACAACCGGAATATTTCCGGTGGCACCGTTTGGACCATTAATGGCGTGGGTGCTGGCATTGATCTCACTGGAACGGCGCAAATGATCCACGGAAGTGGATCCGCCGCCACCCTCAACCTCAATGAGGGCTTTGTCAGCACTGGCGGCAATCTCCAAACCCGCAACGGGGCCGACTTCAACATAAGCGGAGGAACGGTTTCCGTCGGGGGCCAGTTTAATATTCAGACGAATTCAAGCGTTCTTCTTACTGGCGGCGCAGTGACGATCGCTGGTGCCAACGGGCTTGCTATGCAGGCGGGCAGCTTGACGTTCGGTGTCGGCAACGGAACGTTGACGGCGGGGACTCTGTCCACGACCGGCGACAGTGTCATTGACTTCCTTCCGGGAAGCGGGGGCTCGATTACCATTGCCGCTTTTGGAGCAAGTGAGTTTGAGGGGCTTTGGGATGCTGGCAATCTTCGCTTCGACAGCGCCAACGCCGGGACCTTCGCGAGTAGCTTCATTGTCACCGGGTCGACCCTAACGGTCATCCCTGAGCCTTCGGCCTATGCGGTCCTTTTTGGGTTGGGTGTTCTCGGCCTCGCGCTCCTGCGCCGCCGCCGGAAGGCTTAAAGCGTTCACCGTCTTTCGGTTATTGAGACTGGGGAACCGGTCTGCTGTTTCCCGAAAGAATATTAGGAAGGCTCCGCTTCGGCGGAGCTTTTCCGCATTTTCGCTCGACCTCCCCGCTTCCCCCATCGCTTGATCTCGCCAAATGAATCCGCACCCGACGGAACTTTTTCTGCACAATCCCCACGCTCTGCGGGTGGCGTATGATCTCGGCGAAAGCCGCTTGCGTCTCTGGTGGTCGCCCCTTGCAGGGAAATCAACGGCTGCGCACGAGCGCAACCTCTCCAACCGCGACGACCACCTCGAGGTCTTTGCCTCCACCACGCTGACCGGATGCGGGCGGGAGGCTTTCCTGCGCTGCGAGTACGATCCCTACCACTGTGTTCTGCACTTCCGGGACCGCGTTCTCCACCTCGCCGTGAGAGCCGATGCGCCCGCACTGATGCTGTGGACGGAGGTTGGAGCATTCCATGAAAAGGTTGGAGTCCCGCATTTATGCGGTCCCGGTGCCTTGGCGAGACCGCCTGAAGGCGGGACTCCGACAATGGACCCGATCATTCCGACCGCCCTTGCGGTTAACCTCAAATCAGACCGCTACGACGAGGTTCTGCAGGCTGATGAACGGAACCTGGTCCTCCGCCACATCGAGCCTTCCCATGCCTTTGATTTCGTCGCCGCGCTGGGGCCAGGCGGAGGAACGATAAGGCATTCGCCCTTTCGCGGGAAATGGACGCGTCACTACACGCAAACAATCCTCGCCCCGGGGCAGATCATGGTGCTCGGTGTGGGTTTGGAAGGGGAGGGCGCACCGGAACGGTTGCACGCACTCGCCGCCGTTCCTCCGGAAGAGCATCTGCGGGCCATCAATGCCGCCCTCGCGCCCATCGAAGCGATGGGCCGGACAAGCGGCGGCACCGGCGGCGTGGCCCACGCCTTCCGCACCTCCCTCGTGCGCGGGTTGCACTCCATGATCGATGAGTCGGGGGCCTTCCGCGCCTCCCTCAAGGCCATATACTACCTCATCTGGGTGAGGGACGCGGGCTTTGCCTTCGCCTACCAGGCGGCGGCGGGCTGGCCCCACAAGCTGGCCGAACTCTGTCGGCTCCTCCTCGACAATCCAACCGTGGCGCGCGGGGAGGGGATTCCGGAGGGGCGGATGTTCGCACAATTGATCCACCCGGATTACGGGAAATACGAGGAAGACGGCATCTATTACGTGCTTTGGACCGTCTTCACACACTGGACGCAGACGGGGGAGCGCACCTTTCTCAATGGCACGGACCGCGCCCTCCTCGAAGAGGCCATGGACTGGGTGGAACGCCGGTGCTTCGACGCGGAGGCGGGGCTCTTCGGCGGATTCTTTGCAGACGAGACCCCGTCGTTTCGGTCGCGGGACTACGCGTGGGATTACGCCATCGGCCAACCGGCGGGCGACGAGCACATCCGCCACGATGGCCATTCCGTGGTCCGCAGTTACGACATCTATCTCAACACCCTCATGCACTCGGCTTATACCATGCTTGCGGCGATGAGCGCGGAGGAAAGCGAAGCAACGGCATATGCGGAGAAAGCGGCGCGCCTCTGGGAGCGCTTGCAAGCCCTCTACGCCGACCGGGAGGACGGTCTCCCGCCCTACGGCGACCTCCTTTGCGAGGACGGAAAAATGCGGCGTGCGCGCCCGTGGGGACCGGCTAGCTCAACCTATATCTGGGCACTCGCCATGCCCAATTTTCTTCCGTTGGAGGACCGCGACACCCTCCACGGGGCGCTTCTCGATGCCATTCTGGCCAAGCCGGAGATGCACTGGATCAATGGTATCTGCGCGGCCGTGGCTGCCGCCGATCCGTGGGTGCATGGCGAGGAGCGCTTGCGCGCGGTTTTGGAAACGGTCCGGAGCGAGGCGATGACACCCGGAGAGTTTCTCCCCATGGGCGGGGCCATGCCCGAGAAACTCGGCGCTCCAGAGGGCAACCTCTATCACGACATCCGCCCGCAGGGCTTTGCCATGGCAGCGTGGCTCGGGGCATGGGCGGGGCTCGGGG
>SKLD01000124.1 GCA_007123395.1 Opitutales bacterium | reverse complement strand
TCTACGTGCGCCTGTATCACGAGGGTATCTCTCCGGAGGATTCGGAGCGTCTCCTCCTGCGCCCAATGGAGCGCGAGATGCGCGGGCTCGACGGTTTGCGCGAGATGCGGTCGACGGCCTACGAGGGCGGGGGCAACCTGTTTCTTGAGTTCCGCGCCGGCCACGACATTGACAAAGCGCTCATCGACGTGCGCGAACGGGTGGATCTCGCCAAGGCGGATTTGCCCGAGGAGACTGACGAGCCGATCATCAACGAGATCAATCTTGCCCTTGAGCCGATCCTTGTCGTCTCGCTTTCGGGCGAAATTCCGGAGCGGCAATTGCAGCGCGTGGCGCGGAGTCTGCGCGATACTATCGAGGCCGTGCCCGAGGTCCTTGAGGTGACGATCGGCGGGGCGCGGGAAGAAGCGGTGGATATCCTCGTCGAACCGTCCGTCTTTAGTTCCTATGCGCTGTCGCTGGAAGAGATCGGCAGCCGCGCCCGGCGAAACAACGCACTTATTGCAGCAGGTACTTTGGACAGCGGCACCGGCCGTCTCGCCGTGAAGGTGCCGGGGCTCTTTGAGACGCCGGTGGACATCCTGGAGTTACCGCTAAAGACGCGCGGCGACGTTGTGCTCCGCACGCAGGACATCGGCGACTTGCGGGCGACATTCAAGGATCCGACCGGCTTTGCCCGGCTTGACGGTACACCTGCGCTCACGCTGAGAGTGAGCAAGCGGGTGGGGGAGAACGTAGTCTTGGCGGTGCGCAACATTCGCGCGGCGGTGGCCGAGGAGGCAGCCGGCTGGCCGGCCGGTATCGAGGTTGCCTTCTCGCAAGACCGCTCCCGCGACATCGAACTGATGTTGGCCGATCTGCAGAACAACGTCATCAGCGCGATTGTGCTCGTCATGATCGTCTGCGTGGCCGCGCTCGGCTTCCGGGGTGGTCTGCTCGTGGGTATCGCCATCCCGGGGTCGTTCCTCACGGGCATGCTCCTTATCAATCTGCTCGGGCTCACGATCAACATCATCGTGCTCTTCAGCCTCATCCTTGCCGTGGGCATGCTCGTGGACGGGGCGATCGTGGTGACGGAGTTTGCCGACCGGAAGATGAACGAGGGACTTTCGCGCACCAAAGCGTATGTCCTCGCCTCGCAACGCATGGCCCTCCCTATTATCGCCTCGACGGTGACGACCCTCGCGGCCTTCGCGCCGCTGCTCTTCTGGCCCGGTGTGGTGGGCGAATTCATGAAGTATATGCCGATCACGCTCATCGGTACGTTGACGGCCAGTTTGCTCATGGCGCTCGTTTTTGTGCCCGCCATCGGCGGGCTCATCGGAAAGCCCGGCCCGGCCAATCCCGCGCAGATGCGCAGCCTCGCCGCTTCGGAAGGAGGCAGCCTGCGCGAGTTGAGCGGCTTTGCCGGTTGGTATGTACGCCGCCTCGAGACGGCGCTCCGGCATCCGTTTTGGGTCCTCGGGGGTGCGCTGGTTCTCTTTTTTGCGGTCCAAGTCGCCTATCAGATCAAGGGGAAGGGCGTGGAATTCTTCCCCGATGTCGATCCTGAGTTTGCCTCGCTCCTTATCCGTATGCGCGGAAACTTGTCCGTACAGGAAATGGATACAATCGTTCGCGAGGTGGAGTCGCGTATCCTGCCTGTCCGGGGTATTCGTTCGCTTACAGCGCGGACAGGGGTGAGCTTCTCCGGCGACGGCATCACGGAGGACACCCACGGTATCGTGCAGATGGAGTTCGAGGACTGGCGCGACCGCCGCCCCGCGCGCGAAATCCTGCGGGAGATCGAATACCGTGTGGAAGGTCTTCCCGGGGTGCGCGTGCGCCGCACGGATGACTCCGCGGCGGGGAATCCAATCTTCGCCGTGGAGACACGCTTCGGGATGAGTCCGGGCCGTATCCAACGGCACATACAGGGAGTGACCGGGCGGATGAAGGTCGGCCGGGCTGACATTGAGGTCCGGGTACGCGACGGCTCGCACGTAATGTACCCGGATACCGATGACTTTCCTCTCGCGGAGTTCACTGTGCGACACGAGGCAGGAGCGGCCGGGGATCTCCGCCGGGCCGTCCGCCGGGCGGTTGACGGTAAGGGGGGATTGCGCGCAGTGGTGGCCGACGGGACGGATGATGAGGAGAGGTTGCACGTGCGCGTCTATTCCGCGAAGCGCGACCGTCTCACCGGTGACTACGAACGGTTGCAGGCGGTGGAGCGGGTGCTCCGGCGTGTGGGCCGAGCGGTCTCCGTCGAACGGGTCGCGGCGGGCACCCACCTATTGCCGCATGGCACGGTGACGCGCCTCGCTGAGATTGAGGTGTTTTGGACGGATGGATCGGAAGATCCGGGACTAAGGCGCTTTGAAGAGCGGCTCGCGGCAATGGTCCGAGGTGTGCCGGGTGTGATCATCGAGCAGCGGGTGCTTGAAGCCGGTCCTCCCACGGGCAAGGACATCCAAGTCGAACTGGCGTCGAACAATCCCGCGCTCCTCCTTCCGGCGGTGCAGCATGTGCGCGCGTTTGTCGAGGGTATGGAGGGCCTGCGCGATGTGGACGACTCGAGGCCGGTGCCGGGAGTGGAATGGGAGGTGCGGGTCGACCGAGCGGCGGCGAGCCGTTTCGGTGCGGATGTGCGGATGCTGGGCAGCTACGTGCAGTTTGTCACCAACGGACTCATTCTCGGAACCTACAGGCCGGACGAGGCGGATGACGAGGTGGATATCCGGGTACGTTTTCCGCCATCCGGGCGCCATCTCGATGCTATCGATGAGCTACGGCTTGTCACAGAGAAGGGAGTTGTCCCTGCACGAAACTTTATCGAGCGCGGTCCCGCCCGGCAGGTGTCGCGCATTCAGCGTGTGGACGGGCGGCGCGTCTACACGGTATCAGCGAATGTGGAGCGCGCCTTTGGGCTCACCGACGAACGGGTGCGCGAGCTACGCGAATGGAAGGAAAAGGTAGAATTACCGGAGGACGTGTCGTGGCGCTTCCGCGGGGAAGACGAGGAGCAGCGCGAGGCCATGATTTTTCTCAGTCAGGCATTCATCGTCGCGGTGTTCGTCATCGGTATTATTCTCGTCACTCTCTTCAACAGCTTCTACCAGGCGTTTCTCATTCTTTCCGCTGTGATTTTCTCCACTGTCGGCGTCTTTCTCGGTCTCCTTGTCACAGGCCAACCCTTCGGCGTCATCATGAACGGCGTAGGCGTCATTGCCCTCGCGGGCATCGTCGTAAACAATAACATCGTGCTCATTGATACTTTCGGGCGCCTGCGGCGGGAGGGCCTTGCTGTCGCGGAGGCCGCTTTGCGCACGGGAGCGCAGCGCCTCAGGCCGGTCCTGTTGACAACCGTCACGACTGCGTTCGGCCTCATGCCAATGGTCCTGCGGATCAACGTGGATTTTCTGCAACGCGAGGTTACCTACAACGCGCCCTCCACCCAGTGGTGGGTGCAGCTCTCCACCTCGGTTGTCGTCGGCCTTGTCTTCGCCACCTGTGTCACGCTCTTTCTCACTCCCTCCATGCTCGTCCTCGGCTATCGCGTGCATATGGCGTGGAAGCGCCTGCTCGTGCGTTTGCGGCGCAGGCGGCGCAAACGCGCGGCGGTGACCGCGTAGCTGGTGCTCTTTACAACCGTGTTCGCCAGTCGGCCTTCGTCATCGTTCGGCGAGCGCGGTGCCGCCGTGCCTTCCATGACAGCGAGAAAAAATGCCGACCCCGGCCTTATCAGCAGACCTATAGTTGTTTGTTTGCGGGTTGGCTGCGCTGCAGAAGCGTTTCGCGTAAGCTATCGAAGCTCTTGCACAGGCTTCCGAGGAGGCGGTGGGCTTCAGCGGTTTTTCCCGCTTTGCAGGCATGCTCAAGCTTCTCGGCGGCTTGCGAGATTTCGGGAGAAGCGATATTCGCCGCCGCGCCACGTATCCAGACGGTCGCGGCGGTTGCGGTTTCCGGCTTGGCGTTGTTGAGTGCGGCGGCGACGGTATCCATGTGCTCCTTCGTGTCTTCGATGACAACGAGTGCGATCCGGTCGGCGAGGTGAGCTTCTTCGGTAGTCAACAGCATGCCCGGAGGCAGCTCCGCGGGACCGACGGTGATATTCCGGTTTCCGGAGGGGTTTGGCGCACTTTTTCCGAGCCAGCGGTTGAGGACGGCGACGAGGTCGCCGGGGCGCACGGGTTTGGCAAGGTAGTCGTTCATACCTGCGGCAAGGCACTCCCTGCGGTGTCCGGCCATGGCATGTGCGGTTAGAGCGACAATGGGTATCTTTCTGTCATCCGCCCCTGTGTTTGCGGAGCGGATTCGACGGGTGGCTTCCAGTCCGTCCATTCCAGGCATGCGCACATCCATAAGGATGAGGTCGTAGCAGCTTTTCTTCAGGGCAAAGAGTGCTTCCTCTCCGTCGCCGACGGTATCGGCATGTATACCAAAGGTGTGTAAGTAGCCGACACAAACATCCCGGCTTACCGCGTCGTCCTCGGCCACGAGAACACGCGCTCCGGCGCGTCCGGTGTAGGCGCGGGGCGCGTCTTGTTTCTCTTTTTCGCGAGGGTCGTCATCGGCGGCGAATAGGGTCGCATGACCGAGGCGCAGGGTGAACCAAAATTCGGAGCCTTTGCCCGGAGTGCTGGTCACGTCGATTTTACCTCCCATGAGTTCGACAAGTTGTTTGGAGATAGCGAGTCCGAGCCCGGTGCCTTCGTGGATGCGCCCGGCTGCAGTATCGAACTGGGCGAATTTTTCAAATAACCGCGGCATGGTCTTGCCGGAGATGCCGATTCCTGTATCGGTGACGCTGATACGCAAAACGCAGTCTTGGGGGCTTTGTGCGACGGTGGATACCCGCAAGGCGATAGAGCCTTTTTCCGTGAACTTGATGGCGTTGCCGACGAGATTGGTGATGACTTGGCGGAGGCGGCGGGCATCACCCGTTACGCGGCAGGGCACATCCCCGTCGATGGTTGAGAAAAAGCGGAGATTGCGCGCTTTGGCGCGTACCGAGAAGACGGTCTCTAAGTCCTGCAACAGCGCGGTGAGGTCGAACTCGGACTCCTCGAGTTCGAGTTTGCCCGCTTCAATTTTGGAGATGTCGAGGATGTCGTTTATGAGTCCGAGAAGGCTCTCGCCGCTGCTACGGGCGATCTCCGCGTAGTGGCGCTGGTCTGCGTCGAGTTCCGATTCAAGGAGCAGTCCCGTCATGCCGATGATGCCGTTGAGCGGCGTGCGGATTTCGTGGCTCATGTTCGTGAGGAATTCGCTCTTCGCGAGATTGGCGGCGCGGGCCTTGAGGGCCATGCTGTTGGCCTGGACAATAGCGTTTTCAAGACGCTCGTTCGTTGCCTGAAGGATGTCGGCGGCACGCTTGCGCTCAGAGATGTCTTCGACAAGGGACCAGATGAGATTACGCCCGGTGCCGTCCTCAATGCGCACGCCGCTTAGGTTGACGGGGTAGCGGGTGCCGTCCTTGCGAATGTATTCCTTCTCGTACGGGCCGTATCGACCCGAGGTTTCGATGCTGCGCAGTTGCTGCAGTTCGCGTTCGCGGTAATCGGGGGGCGTGAGATCCCAATAGGTCAGGCGCAAAAGTTCTGCCCGGGAGTATCCGGTGGGTTCGATGAGGGCGGCGTTGGCTTCGAGAAACGCTCCGGTTTCCAAGTCGTTGAGGGAGATGCCGATGGGAGAGAGATCAAAGAGTGCCCGCAGGCGCGTCTCACTGTTGGCGAGGGCGTGCGCCGCCTCCTTGTGCTCTGTGACGTCTTGGAAGGCACCCACGACCCGCGTGACGGTTCCATTCTCGACGAGGGGCTCGCCGGTGGCGCGTGCCCAAAGCAGCCGCCCTCTTGCCGTGATGAACCGCACCTCGATGTCGAATGGCTCGCCGCGGCTCACGGCACGGTCCAAGGCGTCGCGCACCGCTTTGCGTGCGGACGGCGTGTAGAAGGCAACAGCTTCCTCAAGGGTGGGTTCATAATCCGCCGCGACCTCATGGATACGTCGGGTTTCGGAAGACCACCGGACGCTGCCCATAGCGACGTCATACTCCCAACCGCCCACCCCGGCGGCCCGTCCGACCCGTTGTAGAAAAGCCTCGTTGTCGGCGAGCGATTTGCGCAGCCGGCGCGTTTCTTGGAGGCTGAGCCAGGTGCGGTGCGCCGCCAAGAGAAGCAGAACGACCGCAAGCACGATCATCAACACGAGAATCCCGCCGACGGAAAGATCGGGCGCGACAAAAGACGTGCCGGACAATTCACAAAGCAGCGGTCTCGGTGTGCGTTCATATGGGAAACTGGCGGCCAGCGTCCCAGTGGGCAGGACAGCATAGAGAAGAGGAAGTCCCGGACCATGGCGGCATGCGCTCTGCATCACTGTGCAAATACGCCGAATAAGCGCGTAATTGTCAACGATCCTATCGCTCTCGGCCGAACCAACCGATCCTCTTAAAAGCGGTCACAGCCCGGATCGCGCCCCCGGCGGGAGGTGCCATGCCAGTCGTAAGGAATGCAATGGTAGAAAGCAGGTATTTTGGTTCATTTATACGCGGATTATTAGGTGACTGATGATCTGAAATCAATTTATTGTATATTTCTGAGATAAATAATAGGGGGCCATGCATCCTCTTAAGTATTTGTGACTAAAATAAATGAATAGTAAGGGACTGGGCAATCAGGATACGTTTTTAGTCGCTCATTGTGTATCCTTACCTAAAAGGGAAATTTTTGGTTTATCTCTGAGATCTTGAATTTAATCAGGGCAATTATATTTTGCGGCTGGTGTAAACGGGAGTTTTGGACTGGCGAGGCGAGGGAACTTTCCGCAAGTTCCCTTGCCCATGGAAGACATAATCATTCTCGGGACCGGCTGTGCGGGTCTTACGGCGGCGGTTTATGCGGCGCGGGCGAACCTCAATCCGCTCGTCCTCGAGGGCACCCAGCCCGGTGGGCAGCTCACGACGACGAGCGAGGTGGAGAATTTTCCGGGCTGGCCGGAGGGCATCGATGGGTTCGAACTGATGGACAAGATGCGCAAGCAGGCGGAGCGTTTTGGCGCGCGCACGGCGTTCGCGAAGGTGGATTCGGCGGACCTCGACGCCGGGGTGAAGCGGCTGAAAACGGATGACGGCACCCTGCACGAGGCGCGTGCGCTTATCATTGCGACGGGGGCGCGGCCCCGCACGCTGGGCATTCCCGGCGAACAGGAGATGTGGGGCGGCAAAGGCGTGAGCACCTGCGCGACCTGCGATGGCGCGTTTTACCGTGGTATGGAGGTCGTGGTGGTGGGCGGTGGCGACAGTGCGGCGGAGGAGTCGCTCTTTCTCACGCGTTTCTGTTCGAAGGTGACGCTCATCCACCGCCGCGACGAGTTACGGGCCTCGAAGATCATGGCCGACCGCGTGCTCGCCAACGAGAAGATCGAGGTGCTGTGGGATTCGGTGCCCGAGGAAGTGCTTGCCGACGGCGAAGGGATGACGCGTGCCGTGCGGGTGCGCAACGTGAAGTCGGGGGAGACGGGCGAGGTGCCTTGTAAGGGCTTCTTCATCGCCATCGGGCACATCCCGAACACGGCGCCGTTTGCCGGGCAGTTGCCGTTGGACGAAAACGGCTACCTTATTCCCGAGGGAAAGAGCGCTGTGCGCACGAATATCCCCGGCGTGTATGTCGCGGGCGACTGCGCGGACCACGTTTACCGCCAAGCGATTACGGCGGCGGGCATGGGCTGCCAAGCTGCCATCGAGGCCGAGCGTTGGCTGGCGGAGACGGCGTAACGATCCGCTACCGCCGCCGCCCGCCCGTGAAGACCAGGCCTATGCCAAGGCAGGCGCAGATGATTCCCGCGATGACGAGGGTGAGCGACCGGTCCGTGGGCGATCCGGTGATCGTCTCTTTGACCGTCGAGGCGAGGGACTCGCCTTCCTGGTAACCGTAGTAGAGAAGGACGATACCCACGAGGACAAGTGCGAGACCGATTACTTTTTGCATGGTGGTGTTGGTGGTTGGAGTGGCGCGGTTGCGGTCGTTTAGCGAATTAAAATGCCTGAAATCAAGCGGAAGACTGTCTGAAAAGTTTTGTAAGTGACTCCCTTTGAAAGTCAACCGGTCTTTCGGTCTGTTGCTCGGATGTCGGGCGGAGACTGGAAGAACCGTTGTCTCTCGAAGGGCTGCGACACGGTCAAAGTGCCGGTCTCCGACGAAGCGCAAGGTCATGGCGTCCGGAAGAAGCGCGGGAGGAGATCGTGACCGCGTTCGAGGTGAAGGCCGGAGGCGGCCTCGCGTTCGGTGAAGGCGCTTGCACCGCCGGGGGCGAGGCCGGTGCCCGCCATGGGGAAGGGCACGGGGGTGGGGTCGTGCTTGCGGTTGTCGACGCAGGTGTAGTGGTCGGGCAGGTAGAGGAGGCGCCAGCTGCTCCCGCCGCGGGCGCGCAGGTTTTCGAGGAGGGGGCCGACGATATGGGTGTCGATGGCCTCGATGCTGGCGACCTTTGTGGCGGCGTCGCCTTGGTGGGAGGCTTCGTCGGGGGCTTCCACGTGTACGACGACGAAGTCGAGGTGCCCGAGGGCATCGATGGCGTGGCGTCCCTTGGCGGCGTAGTCGGTGTCGTGGTAGCCGGTGATCCCGGGCACCTCGATGCGCTCGAAGCCGATGAGCGCGCCAATACCGGCGAGGAGGTCGACGGCGGTGATGATGCCGCCGCGCAGACCGTGGAGATCAGCGAAGGCGGGCATCTGCGGCTTTTGGCCGCTGCCCCAGAGCCAGACGTGGGTGGCGGGGCGTTGCCCGGCGGCGGTGCGTCGGCGGTTGACTTCGTGGCCGGCGAAGAGGCGGCCGCTTGTCTCGAAGATTTCGCGCAGGAGCGCGGCGTTGGCCCCGCCGGAGGGCAGGTGGGCGGCGGCGGATTCGCCGGGGATGTCGTGGGGCGGCACGGTCGTGACGTCAGCGTAGGCGCGGCCACCGCGGTCGGCGAGGAGGTTGCGGTAGCTCACGCCGGGGTGGAATTCGAGGCCGGGGCAGCGGACTTCGGCGGCGAGGTCGCGGAGGAGGCGGCGGCTGTCCTCGCTCGGTAGGTGCCCGGCGGAATGGTCGCGCATGATCCCGTCTTCGATGGTGACGAGGTTGCACCGGTGTACCCAGTCGCCCGAGCCGAGGTCGATGCCGAGGGCGGCGGCCTCGAGGGGACTGCGCCCGCGGTGGTATTGCGCCGGGTCGTAGCCGAGGAGGGAGAGGCAGCAGATGTCGGACCCCGCGCTGAAGCCGGGCGGCGTGGTCGCGGCGGTGCCGCAGAGCCCGGCGCGGGCGAGGGCGTCGGTGTGCGGCTTGCGCGCGGCTTCAAAGGGCGTGCGCCCGCCGAGTTCGCCGAGCGGGTGATCGGCCGCGCCGTCCGCGATGACCATGACGTATTTCATTGGCGCGCAGTATGGAGGGGGAGGTCCACGTGGCGACAGAACTTTTTTCTGCTCGCGGCGCGGCTCGGACCGGTGCATGTTCGATGGTTTTTCTCTAATCAGATTGGACAGGGCCGCCATGCAGAACCCGCACATTCGAAACATCGCCATCATTGCGCACGTTGACCACGGCAAGACCACGCTCGTGGACCAGATGCTGCGCCAGAGCGGCACCTTCCGTGACAACCAGCGCGTCGAGGAACGGGTCATGGACTCCATGGATCTTGAGCGCGAGAAGGGCATCACCATCCGCGCGAAGAACACGGCGGTGCGCTGGGGCGACCACTTGATCAACATCGTGGACACGCCGGGACACGCCGACTTCGGCGGCGAGGTGGAGCGGGTGATGAAGATGGTCGACGGGGTGCTGCTTCTCGTCGACGCTTACGAAGGCCCGCAGGCGCAGACCCGGTTTGTCCTGCGCAAGGCGCTCTCGCACGGCCTCAAACCGATTGTTGTCGTGAACAAGGTCGACCGCGAGTTCGCCGAACCCGAGCGCGTGCATGACAAGGTGCTGGAGTTGTTTCTCGAATTGGAAGCCGACGAAAATCAGTTCAACGCCCCCTTTCTCTACGCGAGCGCGAAGAACGGCTGGGCAGACGCCGGTCTCGACGGTCCGCGGGAGGACATGAAGGCGCTCTTTGACACCATTCTGGAGACGATCCCCGCGCCGGTTGTGGAGGAGGGTGACTTCCGCATGCTCGTGAGCAACATCGACTGGGACGACTTTGTCGGGCGTGTGGCCGTGGGGCGGATCCTCAGCGGTTCCGTAGAGACGGGCGCGGTCGTACATGCCCTGCGCAAGGACGGTACGCGGCAGCGCCTCAAGGTGACGAAGGTCTTCACCTACGCAGGGCTGCGGTCAAACGAGTCTGCCGTCGGCGAGGCGGGCGACATCGTCGGTCTCGCGGGTTTCGACGAGGTCGACATCGGCGACACGGTGTCCGCCGACTCCGCCGCCGAGCCGCTGCCCTTTGTCGAGATCGACCCGCCCACGATCCAGATGGAGTTTGCCGTGAACGACGGACCCTTCGCGGGCCGCGACGGCAAGCTGGTGACCTCGCGGCAGATCCGCGAGCGCCTCGTGCGCGAGACAAAAACCAACGTGTCCATCCGCGTGGAGGATACGGGCGAGGGCACGCGGTTCAGCGTCACGGCCCGCGGCACGATGCAGATCGCCATTCTCGTGGAGCAGATGCGCCGCGAGGGCTACGAGCTGCTGGTGTCGCGCCCCACGGTGATATTGCGCGAAATCGACGGCGAGCGCCATGAGCCCTTTGAGACGCTCTGGGTGGAAGTGCCGGAGGAACACCTCGGCGGTGTCATGGAAAACCTCGCCCGCCGCCGCGGACAAATCTCCAACATTGAGCACCACCGCGGGGGCGTCACGGTGGAGGCGACCATCCCCACGCGCGGGTTGATCGGCTTTGAGACCGACCTCCTCAACATGACAAGCGGCCACGGGGTGATGAGCCACCTCTTCGAAGCCTACAAACCGGTCGCGGGGGAAATCGTCTCGCGCCAAGCGGGCACGCTCGTCTCCATGGAACGGGGCAAGGTGATGGCTTTCGCCCTCGACGCTTTGCAGGACCGCGGCAAGCTCTTCGTCGCGCCGGGCGACGAAGTCTACGCCGGCCAAATCGTGGGTGAAAATCCGCGCAAGCACGACATGCCGGTCAATCCCACGAAGGCAAAGCACCTCGTCAACTTTCGCTCCTCGGGCGAAGGCAAGGGCATTGCTCTCGCCCCTCCCGTGCGCTTCAGTCTCGAACGCGCCATCGAGTACATCGAGCCCGATGAATACGTCGAAGCGACGCCAAAACAACTCCGCTTGCGCAAACGCATTCTCGACGCGAACGAACGGCGCAAGCACGAGAAACGCGTGGCGTCGTGAGGTTGCCCGCGCTCTCGCCGCAGCGTCCGTTCGACCCCGCGCGGACGCCTTTTTTCTACGGCTGGGTGGTGACGGCCGCCGCCACGCTCACGGTCGTCGCGAGCATCCCCGGCCAGACCATGGGGGTGAGTGTCTTTACCGATGTGTTCATCGAGGAGACGGGGCTGCCGCGTGTGCATTTGACGGTCACTTACCTCATTGGAACGGCCCTGAGCGCCTTTTTCCTGCCCGCCGCCGGGCGGCTGTTCGACCGCATGGGTGCGCGGTGGTTCGGCATTCTCGCGTGCATCGCTTTCGGCGGCGCACTGGCATTTATGGCGGTGGTCGATCGGATCGCGGCCGGGCTCGCGCCTTTGTTCGGCGGCGGGGTTGCCGCCGGGGCGGTGGTGATGACGGGAGGTTTCTTTCTCATCCGTTTTTTCGGGCAAGGTATGATGACGCTTGCCGCGCGCTCCGTGCAGTCCAAGTGGTGGAACCGGCGGCGGGGATTCGTGGGCGGGCTCGGTGCCGTCATCGTCGGATTCTCTTTTGCCCTCGCGCCGCTCTTTCTAGACTGGCAGATCCGCTTCTTCGGTTGGCGCGGGGCCTACCTTGTCAACGCGGTCGTCATCAGTTTCGCCGTCAGCGCGATTGTGTATTTGTTCTTCCGTGACAACCCCGAAGAGTGCGGTCTGGAGATGGACGGAGGCTGGCGCGGGCGCTCAAAGCGGGAGAACCCCGACCTCGTGTGGAAGCGCGACTTCACCTTGGCAGAGGCCTACCGCACCTATTCG
>SKLD01000542.1 GCA_007123395.1 Opitutales bacterium | reverse complement strand
GGGGCGACGCCCCCCAGCGGTCGCCGTTGCCCGTCCAAAAGATCGTCGTCTGACCAAGGGACGCATGGGCGAAGAGGGCGAGCCCCAAGGCGGTTGTGAGGAAGCGGATTGCGGGCATAAGGTGGTCTGGATCGAGGGTTGCGGAGTATCCTTCAGGGAATCGGCTCGCTGATCTGATCAAACCGGATGGCGCGGAACTTCACGCCGCCGTCCCAGCGGGCGGGCCTGTTGAAGTTGGACCCGAACTCCCAAACGATGCCGATGTCGCCGTCTTCATTCATGACGGTGATGTCGGAGTAGCCGGAGAAGGCGGGTGCCGGATCGGAGTAGCGGAACTTTCGCGACCATGTGCCAAGGATGCCGTCCAGCTCGCTGAGTTTGATGGTGCCGTTGATGCGTTCGTCGAGGTCGTCCGGGTTGGAGAAGAGGATGTTGTTCCTACCGGTTTCGTGATTGAACGAATGCATGAGGAGGCTGGCTTGGCAGGCCCCCGCTCCGGGCAAGCCGAAGTCTGTATATTGGACAGGGAATGACAGACCGCCGTCGGCGCTGACACCGGCGTAGCGGTGATCGATTCTGCCAAGGCGGACGTTGAAGAGAATCGATCCGTCACTCATTTCCGCAGCGGTGGATTCACTTCCCTCGTCCAGGGTGCCGCCGAGTTGAAAGGTCTCCCCGCCGTCATCACTGTAGATGATGTGTGGGCGCCCGCGTGCGCCGCTCCTGCCGTGGCGGGCCGGAATTATAATGCGTCCGGCGTGGGGCGGGCGCTGTTTGACGAAGGCGTTGCCGGGACCGAGGCCATACCATGTCCAGCCCGGGAGGTAGACTTGGCTGGTGATGTCGCGATGGGCGGACCACGTGACCCCGTCGTCGTCGGAATGAGTTACGTAAACCCGGCGCGTGGTGCGGTCGTCATCGGATGGAATCCACTCGTTCCACAGCCAGAGCAGCATGACCCGCCCGGTGGGGAGGACTAAGGCCACCTGGGTCGCGCAGCGGTGCATGCCGTCCTCCGCCACAACGATGGGCGGTCCCCACGTCTCGCCGCTATCGGTCGAGCGCCGCAGGTGGACTTGCATGCTGTCCTCGTCGGGAGAGCCGTTGGGGCGGTGTCCGGCGAAGGCGAGGAGGGTTCCTGCTTTGCTGGTCACCAGCGACACGTTTCGATGCACGGGCAGTTTGCCGCGGCCGGGCAGCACATCCGGTCCGTTCGGGAAGACGACGACACCGGATTCGGGCCCGCGCGAACGGATGAGGTCGATCCCCATGCCGGGCTGCAGAGCGGTGCCTGCCGCCGGGTTCTGGCTGATGACAACGCCGGGGGCGACGGTGTCGCTGAAGACCTTGGTGAGCGTCCCGATGTGTGCCCCCGCGGCGGCCAGCTCGGTTGCCGCATTGTCGATTGTCATACCCGCGAGTTGGGGCAGCGCTCCGTCCGGGCCGGTGGTGAAGCTGCGCACGATGCCGGGGGTGGTGCCAGCCGCGTTCTTTTCATCCACGCGCCAGTAGTAGGTGGTGTTGGGCCGGAGCATGCCGGGATCAAAGGTGGTGGTGGTTTGGCTGCCCTGATACACACCGGGGCTCGTTGTGCCGAAATAAACTGCGCGCGTGGCGGCGTTGGGGCCGGCGGTCCAGCGGAGTTCCGCCGTGACACCGACATTGGCGGCACCGTGATGCGGCCATGCGTCAACGATTTGTCCGGGCGGCACTTCGGGGCGCAGGGCCGCGCTGAGCATGGCCCGGTTGGAGGGGACGGCAAGGTCAAGCTCCATCCGCCCGTAGGAGACGCCGGCGGGAGCGAAATCCGCCGTGGCCACGCCGAGTGCGCCGCCGTTGCCCGCTGAAGTGGAAATGTCAATACGTTCGGTCAGGTTCTCCATGCCCGCTATGCGCGGTGACCATCCGGAGAAGTTGTTTGTGCCGTCCACGGCGGGCGAGGCCGTGGCAATGGCCCCGACAACGAGCGTGTTCGCCACGGTGGTCGTGGCACCGGGAATGAATGCACGGGTCAGCCCGTCTGAACGGGTTGTCCCGTCGACCGCATCCCATGGCACACCGTTGGCCACCACCCCCCGGAAGGCGAGGATGACACCGAGTTGATGGTCGCCCGAGTCGTTGGTCGTGGGTGCGCCTTGGGTTCCGTTGTAGCGCGAATAATAGGCGGTGAGGTGAACTTCGTCACTTCCGGTTCCGACGCTTTGCGGGGAAGCCTCGCGGCGCGCGAGCGCCAGCCAACGGCCGCCCGCGGTGTCCGCGAGGTAGGTGTGCGGGCCCGCGGTTTGCAGAAAGACGATGAGGATGTCTCCGGGAAGCAATCCCTCCGGCAGTTCCAGCGTGACCGGGCCGGTGGAGGCGGCCGGGGCTCCGGCGCCCGCATAGGACACGCCGGAAGGATGCGCGGGCGTGGAGAAGCTCCACACCTCGCCCTTGGTGACGGTGTTTCCCTCTCGCTGGTCGACGCGCCAGTAGTAGGTGGTGTTGGGCAGCAGCGGGCCGGGATCAAAGGTTGTCGCGGTCTGGCTGCCCATGAATGTGCCCGGACGGTCTTTGCCGAAATAGACTTCGTGCGAGGTCGCGCCCGCTCCGGCGCTCCAACTCAGGACCGGGGTGAGCGACGTGTTTTGGGCGCGGTCCGCCGGAAACGGGCTTGCCGCCGCGGCGGGACGCGGGTCCCCGGTCACCGCGCGGAAAAAACGGGGCGTGGCGCCGAGGCTTTCGGTGTCGCTCCAGTAAGTGGGTTCCGTGAGGATATCCTCTGTTTGCCAAGTCGACAGGTCGGCGGACGTTTGCAGGAAATACGCATGACCGGGGGCGCCGTGGAAGGCGAGGACGGGGTGTCCTTGGTCGATGCCAACCCATTCGAGAAGCGGCAGCGGCCAATCCGCATAATTCTCCGCCACATGCAGCCGCAGTCCGTTGTCGTCCTCGAAGTAGGCGCGCCGTCCGTCGGCGAGAAACGCCGCCATGAACGGACCCGCGTGGGTGATGTTGGTAAAATCCACGGGACCCTCGATGAGCAGATAGCTGCCGGAGGCCACGGAGGCGTCGAGCCCCTCCAGATCGTGGACACCGAACGGGGCGTCGAAGGAAACGCCTCCGGCAACCGTTACGGTGTGGAGCGGATCGAAAACGAGACGGGCATCCGGGCCGAAGACCAAGCCCCCGGCGAGGCTGGCCGGGGCGTCCGCCGGGCCGAACGCGCCGGCGAGGATACGGGTGAGGCCGGTGAAGCCGTGGTGCCCGCCAATCCTCAGGGTGCCGGCGCCTTGTTTGGTCAATGTCCGGCCGGCGATATCCTCGTCGAGCGG